>NZ_JBHIRE010000029.1:0-9970 GCF_042196885.1 Bartonella sp. AA86SXKL
ATTGCATCAAGATTCCAAGCCATCACAAGGGTATCAGCCGGTGTTTTTGCTGAAGCTTGTTGTGCAACCATCGCCAATGCCATAAGAACAGAAACAAGAGAGCTGCTACTTTTCAATATTGTTTTCTTCAAGTTCATGAACTTTTCCCTTTATTTATTTTTATCAATTAATGACGCTGAAATAATATAGCAAATTTATAATTATAACATTGAATAAATACGTTCTAATCGCCTATATTTCTAATCACCTACACAGAATCATCTACTTGATAAAGTTCATTGACTTACGTCTCAATAAACCATAGCGAACATGCAATATATGTTTTGCTAACCAGTATTACATTCTTTTCATAACCTCTTTGCATATGATAATGCACTATATCAGTTCCCTATTAATCATCAATAAGCCTTGTCGCCCAAAAAAAATAGTGAGCTTAAAAAAAATCATTACGCAAAAATTTATGAATTCATTATTCTATTCCTTTAAGCGACATTTAAAATAAAATATGCAAACTTTAAAAATAGTCATCCCCCTCAAACACTCAGTTTCAAGATGCGGCGCATCTTTACTACATGACCAAAACGACACTGAAACAGCAGAAAGACATAAGAAAGTATCTTTTCTAAAACGCTACCCCCCACAAAAATCTGCTTAATCTTTTGAAAACTAAGTGTCAAAAGTTTTACGTTTTTACCAACAAAACCAAACGCGTTAACAAAGATAAAGGAAAAATGAGAAGAATCATTCCTTCCACGCTTTATCTTTTGAGAAATAAAGCTTACAATAAAAGAATATACACTAAAATGCATCCCCCCATTGATAAAAACAAAATTTATTAGACACTTCCCCCCCAAAGACATAACGAATATAAAACCTTCTAAACTTTAGTGTGCATCATTGCTTTACCACTATAAAAATAGAACAGAAAGCAACATACCGCAACAAAACTCTCGTTTCCAGCGGAAACATACAGAGATTCAACGAAGCAATGCAGTGAATACCAGTCTTTCTGAGCTTAAGTATCCTCCCAAAACTGGAGCTCACACGCAGCAAAATTCCTCTCTAGTGAAGGAAAGTTATCAGATAATAAAACCTAACACAAGCAGCTTGAGTCATTTAACTTCAATTTTTCATCGCTGCATTTCATTTTATATTGCCTAGGTAAGCATTGGGCAATCGACCTACATATAAATAAACCAACAGTCATACAAGCAAAGTAAAACAATGCAACAACAGCACCCCATCTAAAAACCACTTTGCATTCGTCAATAAACATGAATAAAATATTCATTAATTATAACGGTCATGTCACTAACGGAAATAAAAACACCTCTTCTGAACCATTACAAATGCTAAAGACTGTTGAAACATTGAGAGCTAGTAAATGTGTGATGGTGCCGATCTTCTCCTTCATAAGCGTAAAGATGGAGTGCACGATGGATTTACTGTCATAGTATTCATGAGCTGCGTCGCAAAATGGGCTTTGGTGTAACTAGATGTTTCTTTAAAACATACAAGACATTACCATTATCTCACTTCAGATACATAACAGTTAAGATATCACTCCTTTTTGCGTCTGTTTTTTCATCCTCAAAATTATACCTTTATCGTTTTTAGTGCCAACAACAATAGAAAATCATTAATATTGTATAGTTTGTATATTTCAATTATCTTATACAGCGGAATTGTATAATTTATACATTTATTAAATAATTCAATTATTATCCTATTAATCATTATTCTTACAAAAGAAAGTTTGCCAATTTATCGACAAAAACATCCTTCAAGATGATCATTAACAATTCCTACGGACTGCATAAAAGCATAACAAATTGTGGGGCCAACGAATGTCCAACCACGTTTCTTCAAGTCTTGAGAAAGACGAAAAGAAGCAGGTGTCATAGGGTTAGCTAACAGTGTTTGAAAATCTATTTTTTCATAACGCTCCGATTGTGGTGGTTGAAAAGACCAAAAATAGTGGGACAAACTCCCCCACTCTGTTATAATTTCTTGTGCTCTCAATGCATTATTAAGCACTGATTGAATTTTTCCTTGATGGCGAACAATGTCTTTATTCTGCATTAACATTTGCACCTTTAGCTCATCATAATGAGCAATCTTTTCAAAGTCAAAGTGATCAAATGCAACGCGAAAAAAAGAGCGTTTTTTTAAAATTATAAACCAAGAAAGCCCTGCTTGGAAACCTTCAAGACAAATTTTCTCAAACAAACGAATATCCTCAAAAACAGGCTTTCCCCATTCGGTATCATGATAAGCACAATAAAGTGGATCCGTTCCAGCCCATGCGCAACGAACTTTTCCATCCACTCCCTTAAGAAGACCTTCCACAAGCATGGCATTAACCGTATTAAAAGAGAGTTCCTTGATCATCGCTTGGCGACTTTATCTGCTTGTGTTTTGATCTTTTAGCGGAAATAGGCTCTTGTGTTGCAACACTGATATCTCCATCAAAAAAGCGTAAATTTATTTGCCCTGTTTCAGGAAACTGAACCAATCGTTTAATGGGCTTATGATCTTTCCCCAAAGCCAAAACAAAACCGCGCTCCAAAATATTCTGATATGAAGTGCTTCTTAAAAGCCTAGATACTACCTCTAACCCAGCACGTTGTTTTTCCACACTACGCACAAAAGCACGCTGAAGACGTGCCGTATATTCCTTTGTATTGCGTTGTTCTTTTTCACTATTTAACAAACGCGGTGAAAGACGCACACCAAGTGCATGAAAAGAAAAACGTTTTTTATCGTAGCTTACACAAAGAGCACGCTGCAATCGACTTGAAGTTTCATCCAAACCACGCCGTGGTAGAGCAAAAAGTTGATCGGCAGTCGGAAGAGCTCGTAGAGTAGCACGCAATTTTTGTCGATAAAAATCCAAATAACGCGCGAGTCCCTTGCGCAAACGTGCATCAAGCGATGCCACCAGCACCTCGAGATCAAGCTTAACAGGAACAGCCCGTTCTGCTGCGGCGGTAGGAGTTGGAGCGCGCCAATCAGCCACATAATCAATCAAGGTCCAGTCCGTTTCATGCCCAACAGCAGAAATAACAGGAAGAGAAGATTCATAAACAGCACGAACAACAGCTTCGTCATTAAACCCCCACAAATCTTCTAAACTTCCCCCTCCCCGTGCAACAATAATAAGATCAGGTTTTGGAATAAGTCCACCTGGACCAAGAGCATTAAAACCTTCAACAGCAACAGCCACTTCCCTCCCACTTGTTCCCCCCTGAACACGTACAGGCCAAACCAAAATATGCAACGGAAAACGATCGGATATACGATGAATAATATCACGAATAACAGCACCTGTTGGTGATGTTACAACGCCTAAAATTCGAGGCATATAAGGCAAAGGTTTTTTCTTTTCTTCATCAAACAAGCCTTCTTCTAAAAACTTTTTCTTACGATTTTCAAGAAGTGTCATCAAAGCACCAACCCCCGTTGGTTCAAGAGCCTCAATGACAATTTGATATTTCGATGACCCTGGATAAGTTGTAAGTTTACCAACAGCAACTACTTCCATCCCTTCTTCAGGAGGGAATTTGAGCTTTTCCATAACTCCACGCCAAATAACAGCTTCCAACCGTGCCTTATCATCTTTTAAAGCAAAATAAGCATGTCCCGAAGCATGAGTACCACGGTACCCTGATATCTCCCCAAGCACCCGTACATAACCAAACTTTTCTTCAACAACACGCTTTAGAGCCCCTGCTATTTCGGAAACAGTGAATTCTGCCACATTTGTTACACCTGTTTTTTCACTAAACAAACTTACCATTTTTCAATTCTTTACGCCCGTTTCTGTGAATCTTTTTGAAACAACACATCTTTAAACTTTTGATTTATAGCTTCATCAAAATACCCATAACACCGGCTAGAACAGCTTATATTTTTAATTTCAAATCGATTATCAGGGTTGTAAAAAAAACTTGAAGCCGTTGTATGGGGATGTCTAGAGTCATTATTTCATCCGAAAATTGTATCAATAGAAGTTAAAATATTCAATCCTAACATCCACACAAAAGCATCTTTCATAAGAATTCCTGAAATAAAATTCTCGATACAACATAGTAATCCATTCCCGATAAAATTCAACGTATTGCAAAGTGTTAAAGAGCTTTGCAATACATCAAATATATCATGATCATGTTTTTTATATTTTATAAACTTGATACCTTCTTATTTTTCAATTGCACTATAAAAAATACGTGGTGCACTATTCCACACCCATTTTTTAACATCAGGTGTCATAGCAATAATATTATATGTCTGATAGATAAACGCATAAGGTCCTTTTTGCATTAATTCACGCTGTAAATCAGCATACATTTGTGCCCGTTTCTGTGGATCTTTTTGAAACAGAGCTGCCTGAACCTTCTTATTCATATCTTCATCCAAATAGCCGTGGCACCAACTAGGATAGCCTGTATTTTTAGCCTCGAACCGATTATCAGGATTTGAAATAAAACGTGAAGCCATTGTATGAGGATCCGCAGAAGAATTATTCCATCCTATAAAAATTGTATCAAAGCTACGTGCATAAAGTTTGGAAAACAACTGTGTACCGATAAAATGTTCAATCTTAAAGTGCACACCTATCTTTTTTGCATTATCCTGGATAGACTGAGCAATAGGCAAAGCAAAAGGATAAGGAGATTTTCCTGCAAAAATATTGGCCTCAAAACCATCTGGATAACCCGCTTCTATTAAAAGCTGCTTGGCTTTTTCAAGATCAAGTTTAAAGGGTTGCCCTTCTTTTTCATCCAAAGCCCCAAAATTACCAAGAGGAATAAAGCTTGCCCGTGGAATGCCAACATCTTTAAGAAGAGTCTTTCCCAGAGTGTCATAATCGATCAAATAACGCATTGCCAAACGCACCTTTTCATTGGCAAAAATAGGATTCGTTGTATTGAACCCCCATACTATCAGGGATGGAACTAACACTTTTTCAATTTTAATATCTGTTGTTTTTTGGAGATCTGCTATATTCTCTGGCGTTAAATTACGTGCCACATCAATATCGTGTTTTTCCAACAACAAACGTTGTGTTCCAGGCTCAGCAATATGACGAATTAAGATCTTCTTCAATTTGGGTGCCTCTCCCCAATAAATGGTACTTGCACGCAACAAAATCCCTTCTCCAGGACGCCAACTTTCTAACTGATAAGGACCAACACAAGCAGCGTGACTTGCCAAATAGCGATTTCCCATATCACCATCTTGTTCGTGTTTCATAAGTGTCTCACGATCAAGCAGAGCAACAGTACGATTCCTAGAAATATTGCTCAGAATAAGTTCTGCTGGATAAGGTTTATCAAATTTCATCACCACTGTTTTCTCATCGGGGGCTTGAAAAGCCTTATCAACATTTTGTTCTGTGATACCATATTCATTAAAAGTTGCCGCATTAGATAGCTTCAATTTGACAACCCGCCTCATTCCCCAAACAAGATCATGAGCACCAGCAAACCGACCATCATTAAACTTCAAATCATCGCGCAAATGAAAAGTAATCACCGTACTCTGATCATCGCTTACAACATCCCAACTCTTTGCCAAAGAAGGAACGATTTTAACTCCATCATTTTTAGCAGAATCAACCAAATTATCACAAACATTGATAACAATTTCAGCTCCATACCGGTCATTGAGCTGCGCAGGATCAAAATTACTGATCGCATCAAGATCCCAAGCCATCACGAGGGTATCAGCAGGTGTTTTTGCTGAAACTTGCTGCACAAACATCCCAAAAGTAATAAAAGCAGAAATAAAACAACTGCTCCTTTTAAATATCTTTCTTTTTAAATTCATAGACTTATCTCTTTAAAGTTTGTTGTATAAATTTTCCTTGCAACAGTAACGTGCAAAAATAAAAAAAATCAGGCTTTTAAAGCACACCTCCTAAAGATAAAATATCAAACCCTTTAAACAGCAGGAGCAACCCCTTGAGCAATATTGGTAAACTAAAGCAAAAGAGACAACGAAAAATGATCTGATAAACAATGAATAATACCACAAATGACAGCGCCTGTTGGTGATGTCACAGCACCAATAACTTTGATCATACAAGCCAAAGATTTTTTTATCGCATCAAACAGGACTTCTGCTTTAAAAGTCTTTTTCCTATTTTCTCAAAAGAGTTCTCAGAGAACCAACTTCAGTTGCTTTAAAAGCTCACTCATCCTTCGATATTTTGACAATCCTCATAAGTATAGTTTCTAACCATGGACATTCCTCTCCTTCCTCACAAGGACATTTGGACTTTCCAGGACCCATATTAAAGGGCAGTCTCAGCATCTCATCATTTTTTAAGGAAAAGCGGTATAATTTGAAGCACCAGCTCCACAATAATCCCATATTCCCCCAACGCACCTGCATATAACTAACTTTTTTCTCAATAGCACATTTTAAGGTTCCTCACTTTTTCTACAAAATACTAAATTCTGCTCATATTCAGTATGCCCATTTCTTTAACCGGCAAATTTATTATTTTTTTCTTCACTTAAGATTGAAATCTACAATCTTAATATCTATATATACTTGTTCTATAAAAATGCATAGTCCCTCTCTAAAGAAGAGTATCTTCGAGTTACTCTATAATGCACTTTACCGATAAACTTCGATATTTTGCAAAGCTTTAAACTCTATGCAAAACACCGAAGTTATTATCATCACATTCACTGTTGTATATTACAACATTTTAAACGTGCTTATTTTTCAATGGCATTATAAAAAATACGTGGTGCACTATTCCACACCCATTTTTTAACATCAGGTGTCATAGCAATAATATTATATGTCTGATAGATAAACGCATAAGGTCCTTTTTGCATTAATTCACGCTGTAAATCAGCATACATTTGTGCCCGTTTCTGTGGATCTTTTTGAAACAGAGCTGCCTGAACCTTCTTATTCATATCTTCATCCAAATAGCCGTGGCACCAACTAGGATAGCCTGTGTTTTTAGCCTCAAACCGATTATCCGGATTATAAACGAGACGTGAAGCCATTGTATAAGGATCTGCAGAATCGTTATTCCATCCCATAAAAATTGTATCAAAGCTACGTGCATAAAGTTTGGAAAACAACTGTGTCCCTACAAAATGTTCAATCTTAAAGTGCACACCTATTTTTTTTGCATTGTCCTGGATAGACTGTGCAATAGGTAAAGCAAAAGGATAAGGAGATTTCCCTGCAAAAATATTGGCTTTAAAACCATTTGGATAACCTGCTTCTGTTAAAAGCTGCTTGGCTTTTTCAAGATCAAGTTTAAAGGGTTGCCCTTCTTTTTCATCCAAAGCTCCAAGATTACCAATGGGAATAAAGCTTGCCCGTGGAATACCAACATCTTTAAGAAGAGTCTTTCCCAGAGTGTCATAATCGATCAGATAGCGCATTGCCAAACGCACCTTTTCATTGGCAAAAATAGGATTTGTCGTATTGAACCCCCACATTATCACAGATGGAGCTAACACTTTTTCAATCTTAATATCTGTTGTTACTTGGAGATCTGTTATATCTTCAGGCATCAAATTACGTGCCACATCAATATCGTGTTTTTCCAACAACAAACGTTGTGTTCCAGGCTCAGCAATATGACGAATGAGAATCTGCTTCAATTTTGCTTCCTCTCCCCAATGATAGGAACTTGCACGCAACAAAATCGCCTCTCCAGAACGCCAGTTGACTAATTGATAAGGACCAACACAAGCAGCGTGACTTGCCAAATAGCGATTTCCCATATCACCATCTTGTTCGTGTTTCATAAGTGTCTCACGATCAAGTAAAGCAGCAACACGAGTAGTAAGAATATGGCCAAGGATGATCTCTGCTGGATAAAGCTTATCAAATTTCATCACCACTGTTTTCTCATCGGGGGCTTGAAGAGTAGAATCAATATTTTGTTCTGTAATTCCATATTCGTTAAATATAGCTGCTGCAGACAACTTCAATTTAACAACCCGCTTCATCCCCCAAACAAGATCATGAGCACCAGCAGGCCGACCATCATTAAACTTCAAATCATCACGCAAATGAAAAGTAATAACTGTACCCCCACCCTCATTTGAAACATCCCAACTCTTTGCCAAAGAAGGCGCTATTTTAGCTGCATCATCTGTAGCGGAATCGATTAAGTTATCACAAATATTAGCAATAATTTCATTGCCATAACGTTCATTGATCTGCGCAGGATCAAAAGTCTCAATTGAATCAAGATTCAAAGCCATTACAAGGGTATCAGTAGGTGTTTTTGCTGAAACTTGTTGCACAAACATCCCCATTGCAAGAACAACAGAAACAAAAGAACTGCTCTTTTTCAATATTTTTCTTTTCACGTTCATAGAATTTTCCTTTTAACGTTATTGTATAAATTCCCCATGCAGCAAAACGTGCTTAATAATTAAGTTTAGACAAACTATAGGCTTCTAAAAACCAAGTTTTAAAATCTTTAAGAACAAGCACCTCTTGCCAATGGCTCCTCCTGCCTACACTTATAAGCCAAACCAAAACATACAAAGAAAAACACTCTGATATACAATGAACGCTCACCAACAATAGAGCTTATTCACAATATCATAACGCCTACTATTGAAGACTATAAAAGCAATATTTTTTCTCTATCTTGTTAAGCAAGCTTATCTCTTATTTTTTCCGGTGTTTTGTATATCATCAAAGCACTACCCCTTTCGGCTCAAGTGCCTTAATAACAAAGAGCCTTCATAATAATTTGACGATTTGATAAAACAGGAAAATTCGTTAGTTTGCCAAATGCAACGACTTTTATTCCTTCTTCAAAAGGAAATTTAATTTTTTCATCACTCCCCATAAAACAGCACCCTTCAATTGGCATCTCATCATCTTTCCAAGCAAAAGAAAATATAAACGCCATAAAAAACTGATATCCCTTGTTTACCCACCCATAACAAAATTTTCCTTCAACATCGCAAACCCTTTGCACCTTTAGCACTACTAAATTCCACAACATTTGTTACACTTCGTTTCTTTATGTTATACTCAGTTTTTTAACAAATAAATTGACCACTTTCTAATTCAGAGAAATTGAAATATTCAATCTTAGTATCCACATAAATACACCTCTAATGAGAATGAAAAATATCTTTAAACGAATGTCTTGAAAAGACATTCAACAATATATCACGCATTACCTATGATCTTCGACGCATTGCAAAGCTTAAAATTTATACAATACGCCGAAATATATCATGACGATGCCCTTTATCTATTGAACAGCATTGAAGACACTCTTATTTTTCAATTTTACTATAAAAAATATGTGGTGCACTATTCCAAACCCACTTTTTGATATCAGGCGTCATCGCGATAACAGTATATTTCTGAAAGATAAACGCATAAGGTCCTTTTTGCATCAATTCACGTTGTAAATCAGCATAGAGTTGTGCCCGTTTTTGTGGATCTTTTTGAAACAATGCATCCTGAACCTTTTGATTCATCGTTTCATCCAAATACCCATATTGCCAACTAGGATAGGCGGTGTTTTTTGCCTCAAGCCGATTATCTGGATTATAAACAAGACGTGAAGCCATGGTATGAGGATCCGCAGAATCGTTATTCCATCCGACAAAAATCGTATCAAAAGCCCGTGCATAAAGTTTAGAAAACAACTGTGTACCGGCCATCCGTTCAATTTTAAGACGCACGCCCGCCTGTGCAGCACTATCTTGGAGTGACTGAGCAAGTAACACCCTATAAGGAGCATTTGATACGAGAAAATTTGCCTCAAATCCATTCGGATAACCAGCTTCTGCTAAAAGCTGCTTGGCTTTTGCAATATCAAATGTAAAGGGTTGCCCTTCTTTTTCATCTAAAGCCCCAAAGTTTCCAAGAGGAACAAAACTGGCCCGTGGAACACCAACACCTTTGAGAAGCTTCTTGCCAAGACCTTCATAATCTATGAGATAGCGCATCG
>NZ_JBHIRE010000030.1:0-9925 GCF_042196885.1 Bartonella sp. AA86SXKL
ACAACTAGTGCAGTGGCGTCATTAAATACGATTTTTTACACTATGTCAACAAAAAAATCATGATCTTGTATTTTTTTATTTTAAAATAGAATATATAGAATTTTCTAAAACATTTTAGATTTTATAAATTATTGTGAAATTATTATAGGAGGGAAAGGCAATGACAGGTTCAGAAATATTAGATGCCATGTATATAGTATCAATGATAGTTATATCCCTCTTAACTATAGCGTTTTGTTTGCCTGCCGCCTTTTGATTTTCATTAATAGTTTGCGGATCATATGCAATCACACGCTTTTGCAAAAAAATCGAGAGTGAGAAATTTTTCCAGATTGATGAGCTAAATATTAAGCTCGTGACGGGCTGCTGTTGCCAAAAAAGCAGATCTTGTTAAACCTCTCTTTTGTGCACAATTATCAATTGCACGTAAAAGCCCTCGTTCAATTGATATATTTGTGCGTATGACTTCTGAATCATTTTCAATAAAAGGAACTTGTATTAAAAAAGCTCCTTCTGACAAAGCTGTTTTGACAGATTCCCGTTGTATGACTTCTTCAAATTTTGAAGGAATAGGCACTCTATCTACATCTTCACAATAAAGTTGGAGTGCTTCTGTTGCATTTGCTATTAAATTTTCTTCCTCATCAGCAGCAGAAAAAAGTCCCTCAAAATCAGGAAACTGAACACCAAAAGCAGAGTCTTCATCTTTATGAACAAGAGCAAAAAATCTTTTCATTCTTCTTCTCCTTCTTTTAACCAGCCTGCTTGTTGTGCGATAGAACGTGCTGTACCAATCGGAAGATTTTTTTTAGGATGTGGAACGATAACAACCTTATCATCTTTTTTTAATTTATGATGAGAACCTTTCACTTTGATAAGTTCAAAGCCATCACGCTTTAATTTTGTAATGATTTTTCGGCTATCTTGTTCCATTCCCTAAACTCATGATGTGTAAATATATACACATTTTAATGATTTTTCATCTGATGTCAATTCTTTTTTAACGGCTAAAGTGCTTATAAAGCGCATTAAGAGCAATGCGCAATGAAAGCACAAGGTGTGGTAGTGATTGATCTTCTATGACAAGATACTGTAATGCGGCATGAAGGTTATATTGACGGTGTAAACATTGAGCTTCTTGAACAACATCTTTTACAGCTAAAAGACGTTGTGTTGCCTTCTGTACCCATTTCTCTCTTGCTCCGTTATCAGAAGTTGTAGGCATTTCATCATAAATTGCATTAGGCAATCCTTTTGCACATAGGTAATTGTTTTTCACTTCAAGATATTTTTGCGCAGCATCATATTGGTCTTAATTGATTTCGCCTTGCAAATAAAGCCGCCCGATATAGGTACTGGAAAGTGGATTTTTAGCCTCTTCTATGGTCAAGCCAAAGCGTTTGGCACGCATTTCAATTGCCAATTTATCAATCGGTTCACGCGGTATTTTTGCTCGCGAGATACGACCATTGGGTTCTCTGATACATCCATTAATACGAGGACGTCCACGTTTTGTACGTTTTTTTCTTTTTGTCATATGTTATCAATCAGAATGGGATAGCATCATTAAGAGATGCGCCATGATCAGCAGCACCTGAAGCAATAGCATAATTTTGAGAAGTAATGGGTGAAGGGAATGCCGATTGCTCTTTTTTGGCATCAAGCAAATACAACTCGCCTTTGAATTGTGGTAAGATAATCTCTGTTGTGTAACGGTCATGCCCATTTTTATCTTGCCATTTGCGTGTTTGTAATTTTCCTTCTACGTAAACTTTTGAACCTTTGTTGAGATATTGAAGTGCAATTTTTGCTAAATGTGGATTAAAAATCACAACTGAATGCCATTCAGTTTTCTCTACTTTTTGATTGGTTTTTTTATCTGTATAGCTCTCAGAAGTCGCTATACTAAAATTGACTATTTCTGCTCCAGAAGTCATGGTTTTGCTTTCGGGATTAGCACCAAGGCGTCCGATTAATGTCACTTTGTTTAGCATGTTTTAGTTACCTTAAATTTGTATTTTAATATGTAAAAAATCTTAGCATAATTTTATTATTTTTTCAATTATTTCAAAATGATAATATTGTTTTTTAATATATAAAATTATGTTTTAAGGCGCCCTTTGATAAATAATCAATTGACATAAATGCATGGTGTATAGTATCAAGTATCAAGAGGGTATATATGGCAATCGTTAGTTTTAAGCATAAAGGATTGAAATTATTCTTTGAACGAGGAGTCTGCAAAGGCATACAACCCGCGCATGCTAAAAAATTAGCAAACATTTTAGTAATTTTAGATACAATATCCGCGCCTGAACAAGTTACTCTTAAATCGTATCGTCTACATGCGCTTACGGGCGATTTAAAAGGTTACTGGTCAATGCGTGTCAATGGAAATTGGCGTGTTACCTTTCGTTTCATTGGGACAGACGTTGAACTGGTTGATTATCAAGATTACCATTGAGTTTTGAGGTGTTATTATGATGTACAATCCTCCACACCCTGGCGGCATTTTGAAAGAAGAATTGCTTAATGAATTAGGGTTAACAGTAACAGAAGCTGCAAATCGTCTTGGTGTTGCACGTTTAACTTTATCCCGCGTCTTAAACTGTCATGCAGCGATTAGCATTAATTTAGCTTTACGGTTAGAAAAAGCGGGTTTAAATGATGCGGAATTCTGGCTTAAATTGCAACAAAAGTATGATTTGTGGCAAGCTCGGCATAACAGCCCAATCCCACATATTTCACCTCTAGAGCAAGTAGGGCATCTTTAAAAATACTTAGTCCATCTTTCTTCACACCTAGAGGTCATGTTCTTTAAAATCAAGCAACCCACGATAGTTTTTTATGCTCTTGTTGATTGCATCTATGAACGTTGAGAAGAGACAACGTAATCTGAACAGTTTTATAAAATCGGAATTTTACTATGGCTTTTTAACTGAGCACTGTAGTGTGTAAATAGATATGTTTATTAAATTGCGTGTACGTAACATAAGAAACAATACACAAACTAAAAAAGAATACCAAAGAGCAATATCTGAGTACCAAAGTACAGTATCCAATGGAAAAGAAAGCTTATACTCCACGTACTTAGAAATAATAGGCAAAGAAACAATTTCCTTATAACTATTTGGGAAAATTAAAACGATAAGCGCTAAACTTATTAGCTTTAAAAGTCTGTGCATATACTGTTGTAAATCACGTGTTAGTTTCACCCAACCTGTTGTATCATCATCTTTATATTTTGGAGTGTTCTGCAACTCAAAAGGAATATGAGAATTGCATAAAATTGCAAAAACCGCTGTGACTATTACCAAAGAAACAGATGCAAATGTCAAAATACTTTGAATAAAGTAGGGATTTTTTTTAATTCCTAAAAAACCTCTGCTCCGTCCCCCCAAGGAACATAACCAACAGCTGTTGCAACAAACTCTTTTTGCATTGGTTGTTTACGCTTTTTTAAGAACAGGTCTTTTAATATTCTCATGTTTTTAGTCCATAATTTTACCAATTGGTCTATTTACCTCAAATCAGACCGTACAGAGCGTTTTGTGTTTTTAATTGTAGTAAAAAAACTTCAAATCTCTTTGTACGGTGCCTTTTTGTCGGTTTAAACACATATCTAATCCCAAAATGATCAGCGCTTTTCACTAGTTTACTAACCTGCAATGTATTTCACTGTTCCCCAAGACCATTTAAATTCCTTCAAGCTTTTGCTTTTCAACCAACGTGAGTGGTTTTGAATTCTCTCTCATTGCCTTTTCTTTCAGCCTTTTTTCACGGGTGTTCAAAACAGCCTTGCGTACACTTTCGGCTTTTGAAAGAAGGGTGTTTTCTACTGTCTGGTAATAAGTTAAAAGCTCTCCACAAGTTGGCATAAATGTTTTTGATATCCCAATTGCTTGACCCGTTACGATATTTTCGACGCCCTTTTTCATAGCATATGACGAAATGCGGTCCAGCATCATGCCATAGGATAAAACGACGGCTTTGGCGTCTGTATTCGCAGGAACTCTCATGCTTGAGAGTAGGAAAGAAGTTTGCTCAATTTGATTAACTGAAGCTTTCACAGAAAGCAACGCTTGTAGATGATTCAAGCATCTAAGGTTTGCGCCTCCTCCTGTTTCGTCAATGTATTCCCAGCTTTCAGCGTCAATGGATGCCCCGGACTGATCATTTCCATAATCTTCTCCAGATGAGAGATGATCTCTGAGTTCGTTGAAGCCCTCTGCAAACTGTTCTGTAAAAGTTTTATGAGTGAATTTTCCATAATGACCACCTAACCGTTTTTCCTGTTCTAATCTTGCTTTTTTCTTTTCTAGCATTCCGATAGGACTTGTGACCCAATTGTACCAAGTCCTTTACCAATCCCGTTTGTTTGCATTTTTATTTGGATTTGCTATCCAGTAATTTGTGAACCGTTCGAACTCTAACAGCGCCTCATCATGGGTTAAGCCTTTATCGATTGCGTATTGCAAATTAGGTTCAAAATCCTCAGGTAAGAGAAAATCATCTTTTGATTTAGTCCGCTTCGCTTTTTGGGGAACGTTCTTTTGCTTGTGATTGGGAGGTTGGTTTTCTACATCCGTTGTGATTTGCTCTGGTTGGCTTCCGCAAGCATAAATCTCTATTGACTCATGAACCTGTTCGTTTGTTTCTAAATTTTCAGAACAAATTTCTTTTTTGCTAATACGATAGTATTAGTTTTTTATTATAACTGTTATTGTTTATGTTATATATGGGCATCATTAAGCATTGCTTTAGCATCGTTAAGCATACCACAAGCATCATTTGTATGTTTATCCCATCTTGCCTACGCTGCTTTCTTTGCTCTCTCTGATAACGTCTTTGACCGTGACGTCTTCGATACCTTCTCTAAACTGTCATTAGAGTTATTGAGTTCTTCTTCAACTTTTAAACTCCATAAACACCCATCATCTAAACGTTTGATATGACCTGTGCTTATTAAAACTTCTAACGCTTTCATAAACATTTTTACTGAACAGCCAGTGTAATCAGCCCGGACCTTCATATTATTAAAAGTGGTTTTCCAGTATAAAGCATTTGCAAGCGTAACTTTATGTAAACTTTGCACTCAAAGGGAGATAAACAAGCAAGATCAAGAATCCATTTATCTGCAAATAGCCTCCGTCCACGGTAATTTATTGGACATGTATACCCCCCTTCTTTCATTAAATATAAAATTGCTAAAGCATCTGCTTCGTTGTCGTCTTTAGGCGTATGTCCTTTTGCACACACCGCCTTAATCATTTTTTCTTTTGAGGCGTTACCTTTTCCTGTTGTTGCCTTCTTAATTGTGCCAACAGGAATGCCTTCATATGGTATCTGATGATGTTCACACCACGCTGTTAAGGTTGCTAGAAAGCCCCCGTAAATATGAGAAGCGTCTGTACCTACATGCCGGCGTACCTCTTCAAAATACACTGCGTCAATTTCATCAACGGACCTTTTTAGTTCAGTAAGCCACCGTTTAAAGCGTAAATAACGCATACCACCGCCTTCAAAACGGCGTGATTGAAAATCTTCTGTATCGCTTGTTATGTGACCATCAGCACCACGATCGCCCAGCCTGTCTTGGTCCCTAGATCAAGACATAAAATAGTTGGTGCGTTAGTGATCATAATCCCCCCTTAAGGCACTACGTATTTATGCGTGCGCATGGTGACGCGTAATCTATTAATTTTGTCTCTTTATTTAATGCCTGTTTAAGAATGTGAATGATGCTGTTGATGTTCATTACTATCTGTAGAAGCAGCAATAAAAGCAGATTGTAAGATAATTTAGAATCACATGATTGCGTCCTATAAAAAAACGAGAAAAAGTCTTCTGCCTTAATCGGTGCTCCAATTCTTTTAGCTTCATTCAAAAGAATTTGGATATGTTTTGTTGGAATTCTTCCACCAGTTCCACCTTTTGATATAGGACGGAACCAGGCATACACGCGTGTTCTATGAACCCCAAGCAGCTGAGATACTACCCTACGAACCCCACCTAACAGATTTATTATTTCCGAAGATTGTTTCATAGTACATTATGTAGCGATTATAAAAACAATGTTAAGAAAGAAAATTAATAATGAAACCACATGTTGCTAAATTAGAAAATGACGATTGTATACAACGTACCTACAATAAAGATATGACAATAAGTATCTCACAATGGTTGCAAAATGCCTTATCTGAAGCTGGATTAAGCCAATCAGAGCTTTCAAGACAGCTAACCGCTTCTTTAGGTCGCTCGATAGATCGTGCTGCCGTCAATAAAATGCTAAAAGAAACAAGAGATATTTCTGCTTGAGAATTATTAGAAATATCAAAGCTTACCGGTGCTTCTATTCCTCCTAATCACTTAGTTCCTTTGATTGGATCTGTAGGAGTCGGAGGAGAAATAATCGCAATAGATTCTGGTTGTCTAGAAGAAGTAGAAGCCCCGCCATCTGCTCCTAAAGGAACTGTTGCTGTTCGCGTGGTAGGTGATTCTATGTTTCCAGCCATTGAAGAAGGAAGCCTTCTTTTTTATTCCTATCATTTGCCACCAGAGGATCTTATTAACAACCGCGCTATCATAAAAACTAAATGTGGAAAAGTTTACATCAAAGTATTACGTCTCGGGAAAGAAAAAGGGAAATGGGTTTTATCCAGTATAAATGGAAAATATGCTGATATCGTAGATGTAGAATTAGAATGGTGTGCACCTATCGACTGGATTAAACCAGCCAGAATATGAATTAATATTTTTATACTTCTCTTCAAGAAAGCCTTTAGTTTATTACTTTTAAAAAAATTTTTAAAATCGCTACATTGGTATCCATAAACCACGCACAAACAATCGCCAAGAGGTGTTAGGGAGGGGAAATTATGGATAAGCAAATTCTTATAAATTCTGATAAAATTTTATTAGTTGTCTATAATGATGATCAAAACATTGGTCGGTCAGGACCACTTGATGAAAGCCAAGTTCTAAAAATTATTGACGAGGCAAATAATGAAATCCAAATCTTTCGCATCAATCCTTCTTAAAAGAGCTGCGAAGATATATCTGAAGATATCGCAGAATTTTATCTTAGAGAACGTGAAGAACAGTGTTTTAACGGAAACATACCTCATGACGTTATTTTACACATCACAGCATACGTTTTTTTTAGACGATATAAAACAGCATGAATATGACGATGCAATGTATGATTCTTACGAACAACAACACCGTTTGCATCCTTGTGATGTGCTTTAAATTCTGAAGGGCGCATTTAAAAGCGCCCCCCTTTCATTCATCAATCCCATCAACATGAGGTTCGTAATGGAAAAGCCTATTGCTATCCAGCACAATACAATCAAACACGAAACCGTTCAAACGGTCAACGCACGTGAGTTACATGAATTTTTGGAAATAGGGAAAGATTTCTCTACTTGAATTAAGGATCGTATTCATCAATATGAATTTGAAGAGGAAAGTGATTTTATAAAAACACAAGATTTGCGGTCCACAAAATTGGGGAGCGCAAAATCTAGAGCTGTTACAGCCATAGACTATCACCTCACATTAGACATGGCAAAAGAGCTTGCCATGGTAGAGCGTAATAAAAAAGGTAAACAAGCCCGTCAATATTTTATTGAATGTGAACGGCGTGCAAAGAAACCTTTAGACCTTGCAAACGCTTTAGAAGACCCTCTCTTTGTGAAAAAAACTGCTTTTAGAAAGTGTCACACAATTAGAGATTTTAAAAGTGAAGTGAGTATCCTTAAACCCAAAGCAGCTGCTCTTGAAAGTTTGCAACGTCACAACGGACTCTTCGGTCTTACAGAAGCCGCTAAAATACTCGAGATACAACCAAAACAATTCATTTTCTTCTTACAGCAAAAAGGGTGGTTTTACAGACGAGCAGCAGGTGGAAATTTGCTACCGTATCAAGACAAAATCCAAAAGCAACTTATGGATTGTCCGACCATCACACTTCAAACCGCAAATGGAATAGAAAAAGTTGTACCAGCAGCAGAAGGCATTGGTTTGCTGTTTCAAGAGCTTATAAAGACAAAGCATGCATTAAGAGCAACAATCATGGAAAAGAAATACGAAATGACTGATGAAACAATAGAGTTTGCTGGAAAAACTCTTCACTGAATTAAAGCCTTAAGAGATTTTGATGCTGTTAAAGCAGGAGACCTAGGCGGCTTTATACAAAAAGAAGACAACCTCAGTCATGATGGTAATTGCTGGGTAGGTGATGATGCAAAAGTTTATGGTTATGCCAAGGTTTTTGGTGATGCTTATATTGATAACATTTCTGGTATTTATGAAAATGCATGTGTTTTTGGTAGTGAATCTGTTACCAGAGAAACTAATATTTTTGGCAATGCGCAGATTTTTGGACATATTCGTGTTTTTGCCAATGCACAAATCTACGAAAATGCACAGGTTTCTAGTGTTGCATTTATTAGTAGAAAAGCTAAAATTTATGACAGTCCATTGATTTCCATCAGAGCAAAAGTTGGAGGAAATGCCAAAATCTATGGTTATGCATTTATTCAGGGAACGCAGAGATCATCAATGATGAAATCATCACAAAGGGCGAGAGGCAATAAACCATGGAAAAAAATACGAATTTACTGATGAAATAGACATTCTCTATCGTCGCCCAGTTCGTTGCATGCGTGCACTGAGAGACTTTGGAAACGCTTGTGTTGAATCCAATGCACATATTTTCGATAATACGCAAGTTTACGGAATAGCCGAAATTCACGGCAATGCAATATTTGTGAAAAAGCTCATATTGGTGGTGATGCTGTTGTATGTGGTAACACATGTATTTCAAGCAACACATATATTAGTTATAATAGAAAAGCCGAGAACATATCCCTAGGAAAAGACAGAGCGTATAAGCCCTTTCTAACAGCCAAACCAGCCTTTTAAAACATGCGTGATTCACGCCACACGTGAATTGCGCGTAATGGAGTAAATCAAAATGAGTGAACAAAACACTAACCTAATAGAAATTGAAGAAACACATCATTTAGCCGTCGAACAAACTGCTATGGAATGTATTTTAAATAAAGCCTTAGAAAGTGACGTCAGTATTGACCGCTTAAAGCGTCTTCTTGATTTAAGAGAAAAAGAAATAGAACGACAAGAGCGCCAAAACTTTGTCCGTGATCTTTCGGCTATGCAAACAAAATATCAAAATATTGAAAAAACTCTACAATCACCCATACAAACAGCAAATACGCTATGCTTGATCAGTACATTGATGCTGTAAAGGACGGGTTTGCAAAATACAACTATATTAAACATTAAACAGAAAAAAACGTTACCATAGAAATAATTCTGTCTCATCCTTCAGGAAATCAAATCTCAACAGAAGGAACATTTCCAATTGACAGTACAGGCTCTAAAAATAACATACAATCAGTTAGTTCTACACTTACCTACGCACGGAGATACCTGTTAGGCATGCTTCTTAATGTAGCAAGTAAAGAAGACGATACAGATGGTCAACCGCAAATCAAAGAAGGCGATACAAATAATCAAAAAGTTTCCTCTAAACAGATAAAGCAAATCGAAGAATTAATTAAAGAAACAGGGACAAATGAAAGTAGTCTTCTTTATTTTGCAGAAGCAGAAAAACTAACAGATATGTCTTGTAAAAAAGCAGAATTGGTTTTGGGGCATTTGGAAAGAAGAAAAAATATTCAAAAAGAAAAAGCTCTACAATCGCTCCCATCACAAGAGCAACAAACAGCGGTGTGAGATGGAACAAAGAACAGCAGAATGGTTCCAAGCGCGCTTGGGTAAAGTCACCGCATCAAATATTTACAGCGTACTCAGTAAGACAGCAAAAGGATTGCCTACGAGCAAATATGAAGACTACAAAATCAAACTCATAACAGAGCGCTTAACAGGCGAAACAAGC
>NZ_JBHIRE010000031.1:0-9899 GCF_042196885.1 Bartonella sp. AA86SXKL
ACTGGCAGCGCCCGAGGCTGCTCCACCCGTAACCGCCGTGACAGCCAATGCCACGAGAGCCGCACCGGCTTCTGTCAATCCTTGGGCTTTATAATCCCATTCTTTAAATTCAGCCTTAACTGCTTGTCAATCAACTTTCCTTACAAATCTTAATCAACCCAAAGAAATAACCTGAAATAGCAGTGTGTCGTATGGAAAATTAAAAACAAAAACCGAATGAAGAAAATGCACTTGAGACTTGCCTATGGCTTCACAGGTTTATTGCTGTAAAAGCTTCAAATGATGATATCTCTAATACTTTTTTCGCTTGTTCTCTTGTGGTAGCTTCCACAAGCGAAAAGATATGGACGATGACACCTCTTCTCAAGCTTATCAAACTGAACTCAAAGGTATTTCCTTATTGATTTTGAAAGAGTCCTTAAAACGCATTTTGCAGAGCAACGTAGAAAGCATGTCTAAAAAAATCATTCCAAGAGCAACAGATTTTTCTAAGTATTGTGAAGAGATTGAAAAAGATCTTCTTTCACGAGCCAAAACTCTTCATGAACTAATGATAGGAGAATTTAAAATAGATTTCTAAAAAATAGCAAAATAGTGAAAAGTGCTGATCACTTTTGGATTGGATATGCATTTAAAGAGTGATTAAAAAGTTTTTTTAATGTACAATATATTTCTAGAAGCCAAAATGGCTCTATAGTATCAAATTTATAAAGTAAATAAATCCATTAATACAAATTAAGGATTTTAGGATACACGAATTTCAAAATATTTGTTTTTTAAAACATGAATAGCCAGCATCAGCACAAAAAATGTTGCGGCAGTTATGAGTCACTTTCATGTATTTTTGAAATAACAGAGCTTTTCTTTAATCTTTATGAAAGGGTTGCCAGCGCTATGGGCTTTTTTGAAAGGTGGATTTGGGTATCAAAATGCAAGCGAGAGTTTGGGATTATGGAGCTCTGTGTTTAAAGCTATCATCAACTATAGATAAATCATAAACGAGGTTAACTAAAATATTAAAAGCAACTGGATGCAATAGAAGACATTGCTATTAAAATAAAAGATAGATTGTATTTTTATATCAGAAAATAATTTAAGAAATTGAGATCATAATTTTTCCACAGGAAATAAATATATTTACAAATAAGCAGCTAAGAACCTTGTTTGGCATTATAACTTTTATATTTTTATGTTTTTTAGGAATTAAAAAAATCTTGACTTTATTCAGAGTATTTTGACATTCGCGTCTGTTTCTTTGGTAATAGTCACAACGGTTTTTGCAATTTTATGCAATTCTAATATTCCTTCTGAATTGCAGAACACCCCAAAATATAAAGATGATGATACAACAGGTTGGGTGAAACTAACACGTAATTTACAACAGTATTTGCACAGACTCTTAAAACTAATAAGTTTAGCGCTTATCGTTTTAATTTTTCCAAATAGTTATAAGGAAATTGTTTCTTTGCCTATTATTTCTAAGTACGTGGAGTACAAGCTTTCTTTTCCATTGGATACTGTACTTTGGTACTCAGATATTGCTCTTTGGTATTCCTTTTTAGTTTGTGTATTGTTTCTTATGTTACATACACGCAGTTTAATAAACATATCTATTTACACACTACAGTGCTCAGTTAAAAAGCCATAGTAAAATTTCCGATTTTATAAAACTGTTCAGATTACGTTGTCTCTTCTCAACGTTCATAGATGAAATCAACAAGGAGATAAAAAAACTATCGAAAGCAGTTTGATACTCTTTGTCGCAGGAAAGAGGTCAACGCATTGAACGAAGCATGGCATCACGTAAAATGGCGTTAATCCGCATTTGATATCCTTTCCCTTGACTTTTAAAGTCACGCTAGCACGTCTGAATCCACACGCACTGTTGTAACAGTTTTGGGTGATTTATAGAATGGATTGAAAACGGCGTTTTTCCAGAACACATCATTGAGTGACGGAATATCTCTATGATCAATTGTACTATCCGACATTACAGCCAATTTATCAATTTCAACTCTCTGTTCATCTGTCAAGGCTGATAAGTTACCTACCTCAATTTCATAACGAACTTTCTTCTTTATAACGTTTCCTTTCTTTCAAATTGGCTCGCCGTGCTGAAATAATACGGATTACCTCTATGCCATCTTTATCGTCATAGACAGTATGCGCTACGAATAGTAATAAAAAACCTCCACAAGCACTAAAGCTTGCTAACCATACTCTCCATTTTCAATACGGTCTTGTTTAGCCATGGAGAATAGATCAGAAAAAACATATGCAGCTATTTCAAAACTTTACACGGTGCTTTCTAAGATTACTTTTTGTTTTAGCTTCATCCCGTTGAAATCTTATTTTTATACCTTATATTAATACATTTATAAGAGTATTATATACATCAAGAGTTTTAGATGAACACTTAATTATCCATGTTTTTGTACAATTAATATAATTTAATACTTTAAAAATTAGTGATTAATTAACTAAAAATATTAAAAAATAATAAATTATTCTAAGGCTTTATGCATATAATATGCAAATCGAATCAAACTTACAAGCCTGTTAAATAAAATAATATTAATTGGCTATTTAGGGGCTGCTCCTGAAAGCAAAAATGAATTTTGGTGCCGAAACATTCAATTTTCGTATGGCTATCTCTGAGAGCTATGCAGAAAAATACCAATAAAAAAGTAGACAAAACAAAATGGTATTCCGTGATGCTTTTTAAGCTACATACATTTGGAAAAACTTGTTCTTCAGTACAGAACTGCCCCTTTTTCCGAATGAATGAGAGGAACAGATCTTTTAATCGCGAGTGCAATAAAGGATGCAATCAACGCTTTTAAACAATCGCCTATCAAAAAAACTGATGAAGCCATTAAAACATTCAGTAAAGAAACTTTGGTCATATAAGCTGTCCATGGAACACCAAAAGAATAAACTATCCCAATGCCACCGACAGTATTTATCACAAATAATATTATAAAATTTAACCGCTGCCAAAACAATTCTACCATTAAACCAATAAAAAATGCGGCAAATGGAAAACCTATTAAATAACCACTTGCAATCCCTGAAAAGACACTGATCCCACCGCGACCACCAGGCAACAGAGGTAATCCAATCGCAACAAGAACAAGAAAAAGGAGTGACGCTAAAGCACCCCTTTTTGCCCCAAGAATAGACCCTGCTAGCATCGGTCCCATCGATTGAGCTGTAATAGGTATCCCTAGAAAAAAAGGAAGATAAATAGAAGGGAAAAGGCCCAAAATAGCATAAACAGCGGCAAATAAGGCAATATAAACTAAATCTTTTGTATTCATTTGATTCTTCTTTCACTATAAAAAACTTTGATTATTATGAGATGCTGTATCAATGGTATCAACATCATAAGAACGCGCTTCCAATGCTTCAGCCACTTCTGAAGCCATTCTTATGGTTCGTATAATTAAAGGTATCGCAAGAGCGAGAATGTTAGTGTTAAGTCCCCGTGCTTGCTGTGCTTCATGTACCTCATTAAACTTTTCACTCAAAAGAGGAATAAACCTGATCGCCATAGAGATAACCATACTCACTTTTGATGGATTTATACCAAAACAACGAAAGGGCTGGAGGCCTGCTTCAATTGCATCCACCATATCTGAAACTTTTGTTGTGAATGAAATAAGTGATGATAAAGAAAAGAGGATAACAAGACGTAATATGACCTCAACCCCCGTAAGCCAACCGCTAAAAATAGTTTGAAATACAAATAGAAGAACTAAAAGCAATCCCATCGATTTAAATTGCTTTATCGCAGTTTTGAAAGGGACCTTGGCGACTCTATAGAATAAGATGACCAACAACAAAAATAACCCAAGAAGCGCTATGGAAGAAACCATTATTATAAAAGTTCCACACGCCGTAAGAAATAATAACTTAACTCCAGGACCTAACCTATGAATAAACGTATCCCTTGGAATATATAAACCGATCATGACATTCTTCTTATATACTCCTTGATAGCAACAAAAGGTACATCATCAATTGCTATCTCCCCCTTATCAAAAACCAGCACTCTATCAAACTTTTTCAAAAACTCCAAATCATGCGATACAACTATTGCCGTTTGTGGTAATTCTTCTATCACTTGCGTAACGCGATGCTTATTTCGCAAATCAAGTAATGTTGTCGGCTCATCAAAAATAATGTAGTCTGGTTTCATTGCAACTACACCGGAAATAGCAACGAGTTGTTTTTGCCCACCACTTAATAAATGGACAGCGTGATTTCTGAAATCTTGAAGTTCATAGCGTTGTAAAATTTCATCTACACGCTCCTTAATTTCATCTTTATTAAGCTTTAAATTTTTGAGACCAAAGGATAAATCCTCTTCAACTAATGGTAAAACAATCTGATTATCGGGATTCTGAAATACAAATCCAACTTTACGCTTTACTGCTTTTGCATCGCGCTTGGTATCAAGCCCATCAACGCTTACAAAACCGTGAGATGGTAATTGGAGTCCATTAATAAGACGAACAAATGTACTTTTTCCAGAACCATTCGCACCTATAACAGCAATTCGTTTTTCGGTAAGCTGTACAGTAATATTTCTTAAAACACACAAATCACCAAAAACTTGTGTTACCTCATCAAATTTTATAGTCCCCAAGATTTATTCCAATCAATCCCTTTTATTAGCTCTTCTTTCTCTATCGTTTCAGTTTATAACCTAAAAGTAATAATAAGCACCATAGAGGAATAATAATGACTGCCAAACTCATATCAGGCATCTGTACAGGAATATATGTTTCAAGAAAAGGCACGCTTATTCCTATCATATCAAAAAGTCGAGTCATCAATCCATTTTGCCCAAAACCACTGATAAACATAATGCAAAATAATAAAGCAAGAAAGAAGAGACAAAGATAGTTAGCGTAAGGATATAAACCAAACGCATAAGTAAAGTTGCCTTTTCTGTTCTTATGGGCATTGCGAAATTTCAAATGAACAATAACAATAATAGCCCAAGTAATCACTGCTGCTGCAGTTGCAAGAGCCATGATCCGCATGAAACTATTATCAGGAACAAGAGCATTAACAACGACAATCAACACCGTACAGAATGATGAAAAAAGGATAGCAATATAAGGAACACGAGCAGCACTCAGTTTACTAAAAATATGTGGTGCATTTTTTTGTACAGCTAAACTATAAAGCATACGGCCATTAGAATAAATGCCACTATTGTAAACAGAAATAGCAGCCATAATCACCACAAAATTCAAAATATGACCAGCAGCAGGAATTCCTATAGTCTCGAAAATTGTGACAAAAGGACTACCATTTTTTCCAATCATATTCCAAGGGCTGATTATCATAATAATGCTGATAGAACCAATATAAAAAATTATAATCCTCCACATAACTTGACGAATAGCCGCTGGAATTGTTTTTTGTGGATTAGATGCCTCTCCAGCAGCAATACCAATAAGCTCTGTTCCTCCAAAAGAAAACATTACTACAGAAGTTGCTAAAACAACCCCTACTGCTCCATAAGGAAAAAAACCGCCATGGTCCCAAAGATAATGAATATTCGCTTGATTTTCCCCTAGTCCAGTGACAATGAGAAAAATTCCAAAAATAATCATACCAATAACAGCAGCCACTTTGATCAAAGCGCAAGCAAATTCAAATTCTCCATAAAAACGAACATTAAACAAATTAACAAATGTAACAAATAAAAGAACAATGAAAGATGTCTTCCAATGATCAATCAAAATCCAATGATCAAGGTAAAACCCTATCACTGTAAGTTCAGCCATGCTCACAAGAATATAAAGAAACCAATAATTCCAACCTGTTATGAAACCAGCTAATCTCCCCCAATATTTATAAGCAAAAAAACTAAATGCTCCTGAAGACGGTTCTTCTACTGACATTTCACCAAGCATTCGCATAATGAAATACATAATAAGCCCGCCGGCAAGATAAGATAAAATAACTGAGGGGCCAGCTAATTGAATTGCCTCGGTTGATCCATAAAAAAGTCCTGTCCCAATAACGCCACCCAAAGCAATCATTTGAATATGGCGATTTTGAAGGCTACGCTTCAATTCCTCGTGCTTTTTTTCAGACATCATGCCTCACTACTTTTGTTGAACCTAACCTCAACTTTTATTGAAAAATTAGGCACCTCTTTCAAAAAACACAAAACAAACGTAAACTTATTTTCTTATCATAATGCAACTCCTTATTTTTTTGTGCATTATACGTATGTCCCGTTGAAGTTTTAAGAAAAAATATGCTCCACCCTTTATTTAAATTAATGTCCTTCATTTTCGTTACACTAACCATTATAGCATTGGTCATTGATAACACACACTCTGTAATCACATCACATTGGACAACAACCCCCTTTAATAAAATTTTAACAAGCCTTCTGCAAACAGATATCTATCACCTTAATCAATCTCTATGCAAGGTAATGCCTGATTTTCTGTCCTCAATTTGCATTACTCTCACTTATTTACCCGCATGGTCTATCTTTGGTGCTTTAGCAATAGTATTTTGTATCTTAAATTACGAAAAACAAAAGCCTTTTCACAAAATATCATATACATATAACGAAGAGTACATTTGATCTTGAAAAAAACTTCTAGAGCTCTCTGTACTATACACAACAGGTATCGCTTAGAGCACCTCACCCTATTAAAACAACTGAAAATCATTTGATCATCAGAATGGATTAAAACGCTTTATTATAAATATATGCGCTCAGTTATAAATTATACGGGCTCACTTATGATTTCTATAGATAATGATAACATTACTTCATTTGTATCAATTTAATAAAAACTAGCGAATAAACCTAACTCCCATCTATAGAAAACTCTGTACAGAAAAAACTTAACATATTGAAGTTCATATATTTTTATGGATGTTCCTTTATACTCTACAAAAACTTTTCTTAATTTTAGTACTAGAAATCACATATAAAAAAACGTCTTCTAATATCAGCACTCCTTATAAAATTGGAACTTCTTGAAATTAATGAAGAAGCTTATAAAAATTATTCTACAAGTCTAACAAAATGCGTTAAACAAAAACCAATCTGTAAATAATTGCAATTGTAATAAAGAATATTTCGCATCTTACTCCCATTGTGACATCCACCCTATTACATCTAAAAAAATCCAAGAGACTATTAGCAGAAAAATTTTAAGCATCTTCTCTCTATTGAGAAAATGGTAAAATAACAGCTTCAGTCACACTCTGTTCTTTTAAATCTGAAAATCGTTTCGCTAAAACATCAACTTTTTTAGATATCTCATCCAAACTTTTCCATTGATCAGTTACCACTCGAGAAAGTTCCTCAATGAATTTTTCTTGGTAAACTAGCTTCATTTCTAGTTCTATCAGCCGATCTTCATCCGACATGATTTTTACTCCCTCTTAAATAAAAAAACGTGATTAATTTTATTAATCCTCCTCCCTTTTTCTTCCCATAAAAATGAGAAGTAACTTTTCAAATAATTCTACTCATCTTATTTGCACATTATAAAAGGTTTATGATGATCTTTATTTTCCCAATCACTTATACAACAAATTTCTTTCTTAAGAATCAGAAAATGTTTTTATCTTTACTAAGTTATCTTGACACCATTTTTCATCCTAAAGATCTACATTCCCAGCTTCTTAATTTAAGTGCTATCGTAAATTGGAAAGCATTTTATAGCATTAAGGTCAAAGAATACTTTCCTCTGACTTTTACATACTTCTCCTTCAAATTATTATCATATGTATAAATTATTGAAAAAATGCATTCTTGCTTTTATACGTACTTTTAGCTATTACCCTCAAATTAGTTTTGTTTCATTGACTTACAAACCTATGCCGCATTAGCTCAGTTGGTAGAGCACATCATTCGTAATGATGGGGTCGCTGGTTCGAATCCGGCATGCGGCACCATTTTTTCTCTTTAATATATTGAAATATATAATTTTTTATTTGATTTTCTATTTTTTAGACCACCTTTTAGTCCACCTCTTGTGGTTTATACAATTTTACTTAATTTGTTGTTATTTGCTCCGTATTTTTCTTTGGAGTAAAAGCTAGAATCTCTTTTTTTCTCCATCTCACTGCTCTTCCTAGCTTATAGGGTTGCGGAAACTCCCCTTGAAGCACCCAATTGCGAATCGTTGTGGTTGATACACTAAAAAGCTGTGCACATTCACCGGTTGTTACATATCTATCGCCATCATCAAATATCATCTCATTACCTTTCTATTTTTATATTACTTATTACCTAAATGGGTGGGGGTGCTGGGAGGAGAAAGCACCCCCATAGAGTCAAGCAGCTTTTGTCAAAATCTTTTGCATTTCTTGTTCTATCTCTGCTAAAAAGGCTTCGACCGCTTGATTAATCTCTTCAATTTGTTCTTCATCACGGTGAATGCGTTTGATTTTCATGCGTAAGTATGTTGATTACCTCGTAAAACGTGGGTCATAACTGATAAAATCACACCATTTTCGTCCCGTACAAGCCATTTGGAATTGCATTTGCGCGCTATATTCAGGCTTTATAGTGTCATCTATAAAGAAGCGTAAGTGGTTTGGTGATTGTGGACATTTGACTTCAACTAAACCGTCATCACCAACAAACCCATCAGGACTAGCACCAGCCATTTTGATTGTGGGATGTTGTATGAAACCACACTCTATGATCTCTGTATCATAAATAAATGCATATTCTTTCAAGGCATCTTCTTCATGTTCAATGTCCCATTGCATAGCCGGAGTTGGATAAGATTGGCTTACTTCACCAGTTAAACGTTCTGTTATAAGTTTGATTTTGTAGTCTTCATATTTGCTTGTAGGCATTCCCTTTGCTGTTTTACTCAGTAGGTTGTAAACGTTTGAAGCGGTGACTTTTCCCAAGCGGGCTTGAAACCACTCTGCTGTTCTTTGTTCCATTTCACACCGCCGTTTGTTGTTGAGTTGGTACATATTCAATATCTTGGATATGAATGTATTCTGCTTCTTGTATAGGAGCGTCTATTTTCTTTTGTGGTGAATGAGATTGCTCTGTTTTAGCTTTTTGCCTCTCTTGCAATATATCAAAAATTATTTTTGCTTTTTCATCAGGAATATCTTCAAGGCTCTCGACTTTTGCATAATCAAGTATCCTTGCTTCATTGGTTCCAGTTTCTTCAATTAATTCTTGGATTTGTATAAGCATGTCATGAGAAACAAGTTGTACTTGTGTGGTATTATTATTAATACGAGCCGCTTCATCTTCTTCATAAATGCCGGAAAAACCGAAAGCATAGCGTGCACATTGTATAGTTGCTTTATGACGTAACATACGTGCTGGATATTTTTTCCAAGGTTCACTTTTTTCTTGCACGCATTCATTTAAATATTCAGTGACTTCGATAGGGTTTTTAATGCCTTTAAGATGAATAGCACATTTAATGGCAATTAAACTCCCATCTTTATCGAGTTGATCTTGAAAAGTCATGCCATCAAATTTAGGATTAGATTTAATGATCTTAATCCATCCATCAATAGAGACAACAGGGATAATACCGCCGCCTTTTTTAGGGAACGCATAGATTTCTTTTGTTAATGGGTTTAATCCATAAGTATTTGCAACCGAGATAAAAGCAGCGAATTCTTCATTAGAGAAGTTATGATTGATACAAGTTTTGATAATTGTTTTACGAAATTCATCATGAGAAAATCCATATTTGCTTGCCATGGTTATTAAAGAAGAACTTGTCATTATTGTTTTCCTCCATTGCGCGCAACTCACCCGTGGCGTGAATCACGCATGTGTTAAAAAGTTGGTTTGGTTGTTAGAGTTTGGATTTTATAGGCTGCATTATGTCTTCAGAAATTATGGTATCTACATAAGG
>NZ_JBHIRE010000032.1:0-9839 GCF_042196885.1 Bartonella sp. AA86SXKL
GGCTCTGTTTATGGCAATGCTAAAATCTCATATTGTGCAACGATCTGGGGGCGTGTTTATGGCAATGCAAAAATCAATAAAAAAAGCAAAGTAAGGTTGGTTCCAAAAAATTGTGAGGTGTATGAAAGGGATAATGTTGTCAATATAACTGATAAAACAGAATAAAGAACGGCGTGGGGGGCGTGCCTTCTTTATGGTGTATAAACGCATATAAAATGCATTGCTATAAACATATCATAAAAGAGAGAGTAACATAAAAAAAGCCGTGTCAAGTGATATGACGCGGCTTTCAAATAGCGATTATAATGATAGAAAAATAATCATCCACAATGGAGTAATGAATGCATATATACAAAACGTATCATATTGCAAGCGCTCTATGAGAGATATGAAAACTTATCAAAAGAAACGTAAATGGTGCGTATGATCTTTAATCACTCATTTGAATGAGAGAGCCTATAACGCTTGTTATGGCTATCAAACGTATCAAACAAATCAAAATGCTCGGTAGCTTTAACAATCCAATCAAAAGCAAATGCATATTCAATAAATATCTGCAAAAAACGTTCTTTTTACATTTGGAAGCGTTGGTTTTTACAAAGCAGCTTTTCATAAGATAAATAAACAATTATGGTTTTTTGTTACCATTTTTATCAAGTCAATTTTATTAATAATAGTTATTAAAAAATCACAAAATTAGAATAACCACTTGAAAATATACCCATATGAGTATATTAATAATCATGAGTAAAATAAAACGTATCATATGGCTTGGTTCTTCACTCAAAGATATAAAAAGTCTTCCTGATCTTATTCAACAAAGGATTGGTTATGCTCTTTATCTTGCTCAGATAGGAGATAGAGGAGAAAATGTTAAGGTTCTCAAGGGGTTTGGATCTGCCAATGTTCTAGAAATTATTGAACGCGATATTCAAGGAACTTATCGCGCTGTTTATACGATACAATATAAAAAATCTCTTTATGTGTTGCATTGTTTTCAGAAAAAATCGACCCGTGGCATTGCAACACCAAAACCAGACATTAATCTGATTAAAGAACGTCTCAAGTTAGCAGAACAATTAGAAGGGAATTAAAATGATCAATGTTTTTCACGGTAGTTCCAATGTTTATGCGGATCTTGGCTTTTCAGATTCCAGAGAGATGCTTATCAAAGCGCAACTTGCTCATAAGATTAGTCAAATTCTGAAAGAAAAGAACTTAACACAAAAACAGGCTAGTCAACTTTTGAAAATGACTCAACCAAAACTGTCTAAACTCTTAAGTGGAGAATTTCGAGGAATTAGTGAAATGAAAATGCTTGAGTGTTTGGCAAAATTGGGAAACGATATAAAGATTATTGTTAATCCGAAAGAAGTTAAAACGCTTGAAGGACATTTTGAAGTTGTTTTTTCTTCTTAAACTTCTTTATGATTAGCTTTTTATGGTCTATTCATACATGGCAATTGTTTATAAAAAATGGTCAAATGAATCACGTATAAAAGTGTGGATTCTTGAGTGGATTCATATAAGATAATTACAAACAAACTATTGACTTTATTGTATTTTTGTTTATAATGTCCTTCAACAAGCGTGACCATCCGACGACCGTTTTCAACATCAATGCTCCCTTCATCACTGTAATAATCAAGATCATTATGGTGAACACCTTCATGAGAGCTCCCATCCCTTGCCCAATCTGCACTCAGCTCTGTCCAATGAGATTTGGGAAACATCTGCTTAGCTACTTCTAACGGCTTGCGGTCTACATACCACAAACGTTGTGCATCGGTTAAATTCGGTTGCACTGCCGCACTATCCCAGACCATTTTTAAAGGATCTAAACGCGTAATGACCGGTTCACCATCGAGGCTGTTCTCATAATCAAGGCGGGTATCAGTCCACCCCATTCCACAAATGACAGCATCTTGGAAAGCATCACTATCTGCATATTCAGCATGTGCCATGTCGCGAAACCATTCTGCTGCTCCTGTAAGCAATTCACTTGGCAATGCCTTCCCTATTTGACGAGGAATGAATTGCACTTCTCGCTTATTGTTGCGTTCTGAACCCACAACAGCATTCACAAGCGGAGCAATACGATTAAAAGTCATAACGGGGCGGCGTTGCTTTTTTAACGCCGATAAATCTTCTTCATTCCATTGATCACCATTGTAAAAACCAAAATCCTCCCGCGCATGTTCACGCCATTTGTTCACATGCTCCACATCTTCTTTGTACCAGCTCACAAGCTTGCGAAATAAGCCTTCTGTCGACAAATCTGATGCGTTACTTTCTTTATCTAAATGCTCTTCATCATACATCATTCTGCCATCCATGAGGTACTCTCATATTCCGTTCTGCCGCTATAAGCTGGTCGCTTTTGTATTTCTTTTGGTGGTTTGTATGAAATACACATCAGTCCAAAGGCATCTGCCCCATGACTGGACCAATCATGCTCTGCTCCCAAGCCAATATTACGCTTCTCATCCCATTTCTCGTGATACCAGTTCAGTGCCTTACGTCCTGCTACTGTCGTCTTCTCATTAAACCAAACAGAAGGCAAAACACGACGGACTGTTTCTATACGTATCTTAACAGCCCCTGCTCCCTGATTAGGGATAACTTTTGTTTGAAAGCCTGCCTGTTTAAGAGCGCTCTCAAAACTCACATTGTGTACACGGTCTCTTGTTGCACCATCATGGGGGAGAACCATCAATGCCTTCTCATAGCCATTCTGACGTAACCAGCCTATGTGCTCGGATAATGGCTGTCCCTGTGCTTCGTAATAATTAAGCACTCTAATTTCTCGCCCCACAAACTGTGCTATCCATATCGCCGTGGCATCTGCCTTGGCGCCTGTCCCCCCAATGTCCCAAAAAGCACGTATTTGCATTAAAGGGTCACGAGCAACACGCCCTATCCGCCCCTCCTGCTCGGCTGCCAACATCTCTTTCTGATAATAAGCGCCTTGAACCGCTGTAAGATAAGCCCCTTCCCAGATATGCTTATAGGTCTCTGGACGGTTTCTCAGATCATCAAGCCGCGCTTCATTCAAGATCTTGGGAAACTTCGGATTGTCTGACCAGTTGATCTCAACACGCTTGATTGCCTCATTGTCTGAAAAGCGAAACCGCTTCTCAACGGGGGCATTCTCTCGCAACGGGTTCCATGTCACCCATAACTCTGCTCTCCACCCCTCGCCTTCTTCACGCAACGTTGGAATGAGAGTCTGCCAAGCTGTTTCTGTCACGGGCTCTGCCTCATCAACCCAACAAAGCAAAATGCGCCCCATCGATTTAATGCTCGCAATATTACGGTCCAGACCAGAAAACTGAAAGGCTACGCGACCATCTATCGACTTAATCGAAGATTCCCCAACCTTGTAATAGTCCTTTAAAAAGTCGTGCGCTTCAATGGCGCGCTTAATCTCCTCCAATGAACTTTCTGCCAAAGAATTCTGAAACTGACGTGCACAAAGAATGGTCCCCGATATCCCCTGCATACCAAATTGATAGCCTTTTAAAGCAGCCATCAATGCAAATGATCTTGTCTTTCCAGACCCTCGTCCACCCCACGCCGCTCGTACCAAAGCATCCCCATCAAAAATAGGGATAAGTTTTGGTACAATCTTAATCTGTCTTGTCGTCATTCATTGTTAAAGGAGCAATTTCTACACGCGTTATGATCTTAATGGCTCCCCCATCTTCACCTGTTACCTGTAAAGGCAACACCTTACCAAGCAACGCTAAATAAGCAGCGGGGCATTCCATAGCCTGCTTTTCCAAATAAGAGATCAAACCATCCTTGCCAATTTTATTCCCAGCATTCTCAGCAGCCTTAACCACTGCTTCTTTTAAAATGCGCGTCATCTTATTCGGAACGCCTTTGACACGCCCTTGACCTGCCTTTGGGGGTATACGCTTTTTAATGGGTTGTGGAGCCTGCTGTGTATTTTCTGATGTCATAAAATACGCCCTCCAGATAATAAAAAACCCCGCATTTGCGGGGATTCAAAACTGCACTGTCCCTCGTTTAGATACAATACAACCAAGTACAGTGCTGTCATTAAATACGATTTGCTACACTTTGTCAACACTAAAATAACACATATTGATAATTTCAAAGGGAATCAGTTAAACAGCACTTATGAATAATTAAGGGTTCAAAATGATGAAATCATTATCCATAACACGCATCATAACATTTATAGCTTTCTTTTCTATATCAGCGCTACCTGCATCAGCGTCATTTGGATTTATAGACAAATTGACGCGTATGTTTACAAGTGTAGATACTATAGAGAAGTATAATCAACTTTACAATAAATACGTAAGTGAATCATATATTGGCTCTATGCATTCTGAAAAGGTACGCAAAGCAGAAGAACTTTCACTCAGAAATGGCGGAGAATATTCATTTTTTAACAAGGAAGATATATTGTATCGTCACATATCAGTTGTTGGTTGTGCATCCCTTATGAGTTTATTGCGGGGTGATTATAATAAGGAGATGTCGCAAATGGATCTACCCAATGTAATAAAGCGTTTACGCGATGAATATGATTGGAGTGAAAGCGATTTTATGTGGGCATACGACGTGGTCAATGATAACGAGGATCCAATGATTTATTATGCAAAAAAATTTATGACGGCTATAGATAAGCGTTACGATTTCAGAAAAGAACAAGTAGATAACATAGTATCTCACGTGAAAACAAATGATCATAAATGGTTAAAGGAACTCAGTGAACATTGCGGAAACTTACGAAGGATATACTATATAATGCAACCGTAATAGAGCTTGTCATTTACGATCAAAATGTTTCTGAAGCACATTAAGAGCAACGCGCAGTGAATTCACAAGGTGGGGTAGCATTTGATCTTCTATAACGAGGTACTGTAGCGCAGCGTGAAGATTGTACTGTCTATAAAGGCATTGTGCTTCTTTTAGTGCCTCTTGCGTGTTTATAAACTGCTCTGTTGCAAATTCTACCCATTTATCTCTTGCCTTATCATCAGATGATGATGGCATTTCGTCATAAATTGCATTAGGCAAGCCTTTTGCACAAAGGTAATTATTCCTTATCTGTAAATACTGTTGCGCGGCGTCGTATTGCTCTTGAGTAATCACGCCTTGCAAGCAAAGCCGCCCGATATAGGTACCAGAAAGTGGATTTTTTGCCTCTTGTAGCGTTAAACCAAAGCACTTTGCACGCATTTCTATTGCCAATTTATCAACGGCTTCACGCGGTGTTTTGCAACGTGATATACGTCCGTTTGGTTCTCTTACCTGCCCTGCTATTTTAGGGCGTCCCCTTTTTTTATTTTTTTTCACTTATGTCCTCAGATGTCTGTTTAATATCTTGCCAAATTCTCTCTGATCTTGACCATGAAATTCGATTTAAAAAGAACAATAAAACCACTAAAATGCATATTACAGCAGCAACACCTAACTTAAGTTTTAAGTGACTTTGATCCCAAGAAAGTTTTAAGAGCAGAATGAAAAGTGTACTCAATAAAGCACCCATCACTATACTGTAATAACTCATTGATGTAGATGACATACAATCTCTTAACAGCTCTATATCATTCTCTGTAAGCATATAAACGGGTTCAGATTCTTCTGTACTAACCCTAGACTTCTTTTTACTATCCATTAAAGCACCTTCTGTTTAAAAAGGAACGCTATCATTCATAACGGTATGAGATGTATCAAGAGGTCTGTAAATGCTTCTGTCATAAGCAGATGACTGATCTTGATTATCATCATTTTTGCCATCTAAAAGCTTTAACTCGCCTTTGTACTGAGGCAATATGACTTCTGTTACATAGCGATCAACACCGTTTTTATCTTGCCATTTACGAGTTTGTAGTCGTCCCTCGATATAAACTTTGCTCCCTTTATTCAGATACTGGAGAGCTACTTTTGCCAAGTGTGGATTAAACACCACAATGGAATGCCATTCGGTTTTGTCTATTCTCTTATTGGTTGCCTTGTCTATATAGCTCTCAGACGTTGCCATTCGAAAATTGACCACCTCGATGCCAGATGACATTGTTTTGCTTTCTGGATTGGCACCTAAATGACCAATTAAAATCACTTTATTAAGCATGTTTGTAAGTCCCATTAAATGATGTAAAGATCATAACATGTTTTATGTGTTTTTACAATGTTTTCAGTTGTCTAATAACAATTATTTAAAGTGTTACATTATGTTCTAAATCACTAAAGCGTGTAAAATCGGATTGAAAGGCAAGGGGAACGATTCCTGTCGGACCATGGCGTTGTTTTGCTATAATAACCTCGGCTTTACCCTTGGCTTGCTCCATTGCATCTTGCCATTTGTTATACTCAGCAGTGCTTTCTTTGGGTTCTTCATTTTTGAGATAGTATTCTTCACGATAAACAAACAGCACAATGTCGGCATCTTGCTCAATTGAACCAGATTCACGTAAATCGGAGAGTTGTGGACGTTTATCGGTTCGGTTTTCAACTTGACGCGAAAGTTGTGACAGAGCAATGATGGGAATATTGAGTTCTTTTGCAAGTGCTTTTAATCCGGTGGTAATAGCTGTAATTTCTTGAACGCGATTTTCTAATGAACGTTTTGAACCGCTTGTCATGAGTTGGATATAATCGATAATCAAGACATCTAGACCATGTTGTCGTTTAAGACGCCTTGCACGAGCGGACAATTGTGCAATAGACACCCCACCCGTTTGATCAATATAAAGAGGGATTGTTTGTAAGGAACGCATTGCGTGAATAATTTTTGCAAATTGCTCTTCTGAGATATTACCACGGCGCATATCAGAAGAAGAAACCTTTATTTGCTCTGAGATAATACGAGTTGCAAGCTGTTCAGTTGACATCTCAAGTGAAAAGAAACCAACAATACCCCCTTCATTGGCTTGGCTGTTATCATGACGCTTGCAAGCATTGGCAATATTAAAAGCAATATTGGTCGCCAGTGAGGTCTTCCCCATCCCAGGGCGCCCCGCAAGGATAATCAAATCAGATGCTTGTAATCCCCCCATTTTCTCATCAAGTGTTTTGATATGGGTAGCTATCCCTGAGAGCCTTGAAGAACGCTTTTTCGCAGCGCTTGCCATGTTAAGTGCTTTTGCAATGGCTGTATCAAAATTTTCAAACCCACCCCCGTATTTTCCCTTTTCTGCCAATTCAAACAACTGATTTTCAACAGTTTCAATTTGTTGTGATGTTGTAAGTTCTACAGAAACATCATAAGCTCTATTCACAACTTGAGTGCCAAGGTTAATTAAAGAGCGTCGGATAAACAGATCATAAATGACGCTCCCATAATCTTTAGTATTAATGATTGTGACTGCCTCGGTAGCTAAACGCACCACGTAATTATATACAGTGATGTCACCAATTTTCACATCATTTTCAACAAAGGGCTTAATAGTAATGGGATCTGCAACTTTTCCATTTTGAATAATTTGTGAAATGATATCAAAAAGCTTTTGATGCAACGGTTCAAAAAAGTGCTCTGCTTTTAAAAAATCAGAAACGCTATCAAGAGCATTATTATTGATAATGATAGCACCCAGCAAAGCTTTCTCTGCTTCAATATTATGGGGCAGTTGACGAAAAGAAGATTGTTCTTCTGTTTGAAAAGAAGGTAAATTAACAGCGTTCATTTTATTCATTATGATTTAAATTGATTTGATAAATGATAATTATAAATCACTGAATCTACAGTGTGAATCCCATTTTTATTTTACTTAACAGCTTGCTTTTTGATACGTTTTGTGCAATAAAGAGATGTTCTTTTATATTTCGATTGGTTATTTTAATCGTTTATTTAGATCGCTAGCTGTTTTGATAATAAAAGCCGTGTCTTAAAGGACGCGGCTTTTTTTTATTCTATCTTTTAGACGCCACAGCCGCTTTAATCAATTCCTCTACAGTCTTTATCTATCTACAAAAGGATATTAAACCTGTAGAAATCTCTTTTCTTCCTGTAACCCATGCCCCCAAAATAAGTTGCGTATCTCCAAAAACACGCGCCCTGCCACCAATAATTGCCTTTCCATAAGCACGTACATTACCGTAAACCTTCGCAAACCCATTAACACACGCCTCATCACAAATTATTGCATTTTCAAAAACCTTCGCATGCCCCCAAACCATAGCAGCATTATAAACCTTGGCATCATCACCAACCCAGCAATTGCCATCATGTGATAAGTTGTATTCACTTTCAATAAAGCCCCCTAAATCTCCTTTTTTAACACTTCCAAAACTTCTTAAAGCTTTAATGCGATAAAGTGTTCTAACTCTACCATAGAGATGGTCTTTAACTTCTGTAGTTTCATTAGTAAGTTCATATTTTTTGGATACAGTTTTAGTGGTCATAGGTAGCTCCCTAATCTAACATTTGAATAAATTTTTGAATGAAATGGTTATAAGGAGGCGCCCCCGCCGCGCCCGCGCCGTTATTTACGCTGCTTTTTCTAAAATATTATTCGAGTTATATATGACTTTATTGCCACTATAAACCTCACCTTCCCTATGAACAAAATCACACTCTCTTAATTTTGCCTTGCCTGAAACCTTCCCATAAATTTTTGAATAACCTGATATTTTTGCATTACCATAAATAATCCCATGAATTTCAGCATGCCCTTCAATAACAGCGTTCCCATGAACGTGTGCATTTTTATAAAGTTTTGAAAAGCCTAGAACCTTGGCATTACCATAAACTTTTACATCAGCATAAATGCAAGCATATCCAGAAAGCTTGGCATTACCAAAAATATGTGTATCATTAAAAACCCAAGCATTATAATGAACGTGAGCATTCCCATAAATTCTTGCACGAGGATAAATACGTGCAAAACCATAAACCTCAGCATTTCCATAAACAAAGCCACCTACAACCGCCTTGCCATAAACACGGGCGTTTTCATAAATACAAGCTTCCACATTAACATGAGCATAACCACTTACAACGGCATTATCGTAAACCCGTGCATTAGCATAAACCTTGGCTTTACCTCCGACCCAGCAATTGCCATGATGCGATAAATTGTATTCACTACCTATAAAGCCGCCGAGGTCCCCTTTTTTTACATCTCCAAAATCTCTTAATGCTCTAATTCTATGAAGTGTCTTAAAACCAACTTCAATTGTCTCGCCTGTAAATTCGTATTTTTTTGCAAACTCTCTCTTTTTAAAAGAGCCATTATCATCTGTAACAAAAAAGGAAGATTCTTGATTTTTAACTGTAGCTTTCATGCTAGTAATCCTTGTGATAATTGGGTTTTGAATTGACAACCCTATAAGGGCGCCGGGTGTTCAAAACACGGTCACAAGTCCGTCGTCACACTTTTCTCATAAGAGTATTGTATGGTGTGAACACACCCGACATAATCGTTATATGCTAATCACAACATAAAAGACAGTCAGTATTTAAAGAAATGGGAAAAACCTTATCGGGGTTTATCCGCTTGTGATTTAGTGTTTTGAGCACTTGACGCCTTTCTAAACGAGCTTTTCTTTAAAGTCAATACGTATTTTTTATTTTTTTCAATTTTTTTCATTTTGATACCTACCTAATTGAATACCAAGTGCTTTCTCTAGCTCGTTGTCTATATCATCATAAGTTTTCACTGCTTTAACTGTACGTTTTTTGATTTCCCTATTCACCTCGTCTATCAACGCTTCGCAACTCAATACGCTTCTTGGCAAATCACCACCGTATATCCAAGCTTTCACTTGCGCCTTGGTACTGTAATCAACATTCTCAGGCATCTCATGATACTGACCACCGTCAAATTCTTCATATTCTCTTGTACCATCATCATATTCGT
>NZ_JBHIRE010000033.1:0-8640 GCF_042196885.1 Bartonella sp. AA86SXKL
TGGACAGCCGATGCACAAGTCCCGTTGCGTTCCTTTGCCGTGTGTTCTGATACGAAAGTAGGCAAGCGTCGTAAAAATCAAGATGATATTGTTGGCATGGAAACATCAGATCTTGTTCTCCCTGCTACAACAGATGCTCAAGCCCTTGCTAAAGAAGCTTGTGAATCCCTAGCAGATGCAATGACGGTCATCTTTTCAACCTATCATTCTATCCAAGTGATTTCGGATGCACAAAAAGAGCATGGTTTACCCGAATTTGATCTGATCATTTGTGATGAAGCCCATAGAACAACTGGTGTTGTGTTGGGAACAGAAAAGCATGAATCTGAATTTATCAAGGTTCATGACAATAGCATTATTCGAGGCAAAAAACGCCTCTACATGACAGCAACCCCAAAGATCTTTAGTGACAAGCTGAAAAGGAATGCTTTCTTATCCAATAACGTTTTGGTGTCCATGGATAATGAAAAACTCTATGGCAAACAACTTTATACTTACAACTTTTCACGTGCTTTAGAGGATAAGCTGTTAGCACCTTGTAAAGTTATCATATTAGTTGTCAACGAAGAAGAAGTAAGCCAATCCATTCAACATCTTATTACCGATAAGAATTATGAACTTATTCTTGACGATAGGACCAAGATTAATGGCTGTTATAGAGCCCTTACCAAAATGGATCTGAAACTTGATCTTAAAGATGACCCCAAACCCATGCGTAGAGCTTTAGCTTTTTGCAAAGATATTGAGACTTCTAAACGCATATGCAAAAGATTCAAAAAAGAAAAAGTGCAAGAATCTTTACGCGCTCTTCATAAAAACTATAAAGATACTCCTCCTCTTAACTGTACCCTTGCCCATATTGATGGAACCTTTAGTGCTAAAGAGCGTACAAAACAACTTGAATGGTTAAAGGAAGATGCGGGGGAAAATACCTGCCGTGTACTTACCAATGTACGCTGTCTTTCTGAAGGTGTTGATGTTCCTGCTCTTGATGCTGTTCTATTTTTACACCCGCGAAAAAGTCAAATTGAGATTATTCAAGCAATAGGACGTGTAATGCGTCGAGCAGAGGGTAAAAAAAGAGGCTATATCATTCTACCCGTTGGGATACCCGCTGACATTCCGCCGGAAATAGCCTTAGAAAACAACCAAAAGTATAATGTCATCTGGCAAGTTCTCAATGCTTTACGTGCTCATGATGATAACTTTAATAAAATAATTCACCATATGCACAAAAAACAAGACGTAAGCGATGCTCTTGAAATTGTTGCTGCTTCTCAAGAACTTGCGTTAGAAGATACGACCACGGTTATTGATGATTTACCTATACGCTCAAAATTAGAGTATTCAGGACTTAATATTGGGTTAGCAACTTACGAATCTTCTCACACATGTGAAGAACAAGGTGAACTCCCCCTTTTTTCTAAATGTAAAGATGTCATTAAAACTGCTATTGTTAATAGATTTTACGATCCTAGCTATTGGAAAAAATGGGCAATAAATGTTGGTGATCTTGCTCAAACTCATATCACACGCTTAACTGAGGTTTTGACGAAATCAGAAACTGAAACACGGCGTGTGTTTAATGGTTTTATGACCGAATTACGTAGTAATTTAAATACAACTATCTCCGAACAAAATGCGATTGAAATGCTTGCGCAACATCTTGTGACGCGTCCAGTCTTTAATGCTTTATTTGAAGGGCATCAGTTTGTTCAAGAAAATCCCGTATCTTGCGCTTTACAACGTGTACTCAATGCCCTTGATAAAGTTACTCCTAAAGAAGAATCTCAAGATCTCAAAAATATTTCTAAGAGTGTACAATTTTACACGCGTGGAATTACCACTCTTGAAGCACAACAAAGTTTAATTGTAGAGCTTTACAATGAATTTTTCCGTTATGCTTTTCCGCGTACAGTAGAAAAATTAGGCATTGTTTATACTCCCATTGAGGTTGTTGATTTTATCATTCATTCTGTTGATGATGTTTTACGCAATGAGTTTGGCAAAAGCTTGGGGGCACGTGGTGTTTCTATTCTTGACCCTTTTACGGGTACTGGGACCTTTATCACACGGCTATTACAATCCAATCTCATCAAACCAGAGGATATGGAATATAAATACCGTTATGATATCCACGCAAATGAGATTGTCTTGCTAGCCTATTACATAGCAGCCATTAACATTGAATCGACGTATCATAGTATCATGAAAGGTGAGTATATCCCTTTTGAAGGAATTTGTTTAACCGATACTTTTCTGATGTTAGAGGAAAAAGATTTTTTTACACGCTATATGTTTGAGAATTCAGAGCGGTGTAAAAAACAGCAGGAAGTAGATATCCAAGTTATTGTTGGCAATCCTCCTTATTCAACAGGTCAAAAAAGTGCTAATGATAATGCAAAGAATACGCCTTATCCGATATTAAATGACCGTATTGATGAAACTTACGCCGCTCAATCTAAAGCAAGCCTTATGCGAAATCTTTATGATAGTTATATTCGTGCCATTCGCTGGGCTAGTGATCGTATTGATAATGCTGGAGTAATCGGTTTTGTTTCTGGTTCTGGTTACATAGAAAAGTCAACAATGGATGGATTACGAAAATCTTTAGCCAAAGAGTTTACGAGCATTTATGTGCTTAATTTACGGGGGGATCTTCGCAAAAATATGTTAAGCAATGGAAGAGCTCAAGAAGGTGAAAATATTTTTGGCAATGGTAGTATGACCGGTATTGCTGTAACCTTGTTTATCAAAAATCCCAATGCTATTGGACCTTGTAAAATTTACTATCATGATATTGGTGATAATCAAACAAGAGAAAAAAAACTTAAAACAATTAAGGACTTTGGTAGTATTGATGGCATTACACGAAGTAAAAAAGATTGGCAAATAATCACACCAGATAAGCATGGTGATTGGATACGTCAACGTGATGACAGTTTTGAAACATTCTTAGCTTTAGGCGATAAGAGACCTCATGAGAAAAAACTCTTTGAGATTTATTCTTGTGGCATTACGACTAGTCGTGATGCTTGGGCATACAATTCAAGTCGTGCAATTTTAGCGAAAAATATGGGTAACATGATTGCCTTCTATAACAGTGAAGCAGAACGTTTTAATAATGCTTATGCGCACACTGACAGTAAATCACGTACAAAGGCTGTAGATAATTTTGTTAATTCAGATACAAGCAAGATAAGTTGGAGTTTGAATATAAAAAAACAATTAGCAAGAGGTCATATTTTAAAATTTGAAGAAGTCGGTTTTGTTCAAAGTTTATATCGTCCTTTTACACGACAGTGGCTTTATTATAATCGCATTTTTAATGAAGCAATTTATCAAATGCCTCGTATCTTTCCTGTAGAAAAAATGATCAAAAATACAGTGATACAAGTTTCTGCTATAGGGGCAAGAAGTGGATTTTCTGTTATTATGACTAAGGATCTACCTGATTTTCATGCAATAGATACAGGTCAATGCTTTCCACGCTATATTTACGAAGACACAACGGTCTCAAAAGATAAAAACAAAAAACAAACTCATTTATTTTTAATTTCTACAGAAGAAAGTAAAACAGCTGGTTTACAGAAGCGTGATGCCATTACTGATGAGGGACTAGAACATTTTAAAGCCGCTTATCCGAATGAAACCATAACAAAAGATGATTTATTCTATTATGTTTACGGTTTACTTCATTCGGAAGATTATCGCTCTCGTTATGCTGATAATTTATGCAAAGAATTACCTCGCATTCCTTGTGTAAAGAGTGCTGATGATTTTTGGAAATTTGTAACAGCAGGGCGTGAACTGGGTCATTTGCACGTGAATTATGAAACTGTAGAACCTTATCCAGTGACCTTTAAAAAGGGTAATCCAAAACAGACAGAGATCTCTAATCCCGAAAAATTTTATTACGTTACAGAAATGAAATTCGCAAAAATTAAGAATAGTAAGGAAAAGGATAAATCTACAGTTATTTACAACAGCAATATCACAATAACAGACATCCCTCTTGAAGCTTATGAGTATATCGTCAATGGCAAGCCCGCTCTTGAATGGGTTATGGGGCGTCAATGTGTAAAGACTGATAAAAAGAGTGGCATTGTGAATGATGCCAATCGCTATGCTGTTGAAACCATTGGCAACCCTGCCTACCCTCTAGAGTTATTTCAGAGGGTTATTACCGTAAGTTTAGAAACAATGAAAATCGTAAAAAAACTACCAAAATTAGAAATTAAAGAAACTGAATAACTTATAAAGCATGCTCACATAATGGGTATGATAAACTCATAAGGGGTATAGAACATAGCGATTAATCTATACCTCTCTTGTTAAGTTGATTACCTACCATCTTAAAAGGAGTGTTTATATGCGTTATTCTAAAAAGAAATCCCATCTTAAAGTGAATAGGCTTCTTTTGAATTGCCTTTAAAAGATTATATCGTAATCTAAAATGAGTGCTTTATGCTTTTCAAAAGCTTTGTTTAAAGAGAGTTATGTATATTCATTTTCTTATATTACTTATAGGTTTTGAAGGTGTAAAAACCGTCAAAACCCCCTCAAAACGTATATTATTAGTTGAATTTATAGGTTGTATTTTTATATAGGTTGTTTTTTTTAAGATCTGTAAAATCTTAACCTATTGAAATATATTGATTTTAATTTTCTCTCATTTAAAAAAAATAATGGTGGTTTAACATTGCAATTTGAAAATAAAACCACCATACAAAGAAATTTACTTCAAATTATCTGTAATCCTTTTACAGAGGAATTCATAGAAGTTACTTGCATAATATTGTGGATCCTTGGGTGGAAAATCAAAATAGAGTGCACATTCTCCATTCTGAAATTGAGAATAATCGAAGAAAAATGTCTCTCCAAAATCGGTTCTACTAACAATAAGTTGCTGTGGCGTTGCAAAACCATTTTTTCTATAATTTAAGTTTTTATAAACAATATCATCACTACGAACAATCTCAAAGTTTGTATCATAAACGCTACATATTCCCTCACCACAAATTTCCCCTCTTCCATAGTTTTTTAAAAAACTTTTATAGGAAGACGTAAACTGCAAACCAAGAGTTTTCTCTGCTTTTTCAATCAGTGCATCATCAACTGCTTCATCTGTAGAGCCAAAATCGATACTATCGTTATATTTATCAACTAGTACTGCAACATCAGCTAAGGTATAGGTTTTCATAGATGATCCTCAAAACTTGCGTAACGCTCCATATTTCCCCTATCATTTGCCCCTCCTCCATAGTTTTTTCCAAAAGCTCTTGTAAAAAGGGATAGGTTGCGGAGTGGGAGTGTTCTCAATCTTTTCAATTGGTTGGTCTCCATCAGGTATCTCAACTCCCACGCTTTCTTTAATTCTTTTGCAAAGGAATTCATAAAAATTACTGGCGTAATATTCGCAATTATCCAATGGATACATAACATAGATTGGACATTCTCCATCCCGAAACTGCGTATAATCAAAATAAAAAGTCTCACCAAAATCTGTTCTACTTACGATAAGCTGTTCTGGTGTCGCAAAACCCCTTTTTCTATTATTTAAGTTGCGGAAAACAATATCACCAGCAGCAATACCTATTCCACAATCCCTATAAACGCTACAGATTTCATAACCTCCAATTTCTCCTCCTTTATAATTTTTTAAAAAACTCTTATAAGAAGATGTAAATTGTAAACCGAGAGCTTTCTCCGCCTTTTCAATCAGTAGATCATCAACTGCATCATCTTCAGTACCGAAATTGATAATATCATCATCATATTTATTCACTTTATCAATTAATACTGCAACATCATCTAAAGTATAAGTTTTCATAGATGATCCTCAAAACTTGCGTAACGCTCCATATTTCCTCTATCAATTTCACCTCTTCCATAGTTTTTTCCAAAAACTCTTGTAAAAAGGGATAGGTTGCGGAGTGGGAGTGTTCTCAGTCTTTTCAATCGGTTGATCACCATAAGGTATCTCAGCTCCCACGCTTTCTTTAATTCTTTTGCAAAGGAATTCATAAAAATTGCTAGCGTAATATTCGCAATCTTCAGATGGAAGCATGACATAAAGTGGGCATTCACCATCCCTAAACTGCGTATAATCAAAATAAAAGGTTTCACCAAAATCTGTTCTGCTAACGAAAAGCTGTTCTGGTGTCACAAAACCACGTTCTCTATTGAGTAAGTTTCGGTAAACAATATCACCAGCAGGAATACCTTCCCCACAATCTCCATAAATGCTAAATATTTCATCACCACCAATTTCTCCTCCTCCATATTTTTTTAAGAAAACTTTGTAAGAGGATGTGAATTGCAAACCCAAAGCTTTCTCCGCCTTTTCAATCTGTAAATCATCTGTTTCATTCTCTCTATCATCTTCAGTACCCAAATTGATAATATCATCATATTTATCAACTAATTCTATGACATCCGCTAAGGTATAGGTTTTCATGGATGATCCTCAAAACGTGCGTTATAAACGCTCCATATTTCCTCTATCAATTTCACCTCTTCCATAGTTTTTTCCAAAAACTCTTGTAAAAAGGTATAGGTTGCGGAGTGGGAGTGTGCTCAATCTTTTCAATCGGTTGGTCACCTTCAGGTATCTCTTCTCCCACGCTTTCTTTAATTCTTTTGCAAAGGAATTCATAAAAATTACTGGCATAATATTCGCAATCCTCAGATGGAAGCATGACATAAAGTGGGCATTCTCCATCCCTAAACTGCGTATAATCAAAATAAAAGGTTTCACCAAAAGCAGCATCACAAACGATAAGCTGTTCTGGTGTTGCGAAACCACGTTTTCTATCATTTAAGTTTTGAAAAACAATATCATCAAAAGGAATATCTTCTCCACACTCCTTATAAAGCCTATAGATTTCATAACCACCAATGTCCCCGCCTTTATAATGTTTTAAAAAAACTTTATAGGAAGATGTGAATTGCAAACCAAGAATTTCCTCAGCTTTTTCAATCACGAGATCATCAACCTCCTTATCTTTGCTAGCAAAATTAACAATATCACCTTCATATTTATCAACTAATACTGTAACATCATCTAAGGTATAGGTTTTCATCAATTATCCTCCATAAATTATTTTATAAGTTTCTTTTTTCATCAATCGTAGAGTATTACTGCCGGTGCTCCTGTCCCCATCTGTCAAAATTTAGACCTATGATACCCCATTTCATATCAATTATTCCTCCTAAACTACTGTTTTTTTGTTCTCCATGCCCATTGCCGTATTCTTTCCAATATTCCTCTCTCTGCTTCTCAAACTTTTTTCTATCTATGAGCGATTGATGTGTTTTTGGATTAGCATGAATAACAGAAGTATATTTTTTATGAAATTCATGGCTAATTTCCGCTAGGGGTCCATCAGGGGTTTGATTTAGGTGATGCAACTCAACAGGCTTACCATCAAACCCTATAGGTGCTCTTCCTGTTTTTGTCCTTTCAACATTGGTGCCCCATACCGTTTCTCCTTTTTCAGTCCATTTAACCCTTGCATGAGGATCAAACAAATCGTCTCTCCGATAAACTGTGTAGGTCTGTCCAAATTTGCTATCGGTAAATTTAGTGGGTTTCTTTTTTAACCAAAGCTTTTTTTCTTTAGCAGCAAGTTTGGTCAGTTCTTTCCTAGCAGCTAGTTTGTCAGGATCTCCTTGAGCTGCAAGTTCTGCAAGATTTTTCTTGGAAGCGAATTGGGCAAAATCTTTCCTAGCAATGAATTTAATCCAAGCCTTTTCGCCAAGCTTTATGGCTCCCTTGGCTGCTCCAGCAACTCCTGTCATTAGGGATGCTGTTTCAGTCAATAATTTTCCAAATTCAAGTCCAGCTTTAAAGGATCCACCAGCACCGGCTCGCTCATATTCCTCCTCCATTTTATTAATGCGATCTACATAGGACTGTCCAAGGGTCCGACCAATTGTCGCCAAAATCTCACCACTGCTGAAAAAATCTTTGAGCGCTTTCAAAGTCTCTTCGGGATGTTTGGCTAGTTGCCAAAAACCATCAACCGTATCGTATATTTCAGCCGGTACACCAGCTACTATACCAGCCCCAAAGCTTATACCTTGCCCTGTACTAATCGCAGACCACTTCGCAGACACTGCTGCTTCACATAAAAGGTCAGGACACTCCTTTAATTCTTTATTCATCTGAGCTTGTTGCGCACTGCTGAGGTAGTTATTTGCAGCGGCATTACCTGCGGCATCGGCACCGGCATCAACATTGCCACCGGCAATGGCAGCGGCAACGCCCCCAGCAGCCCGTGCAACATCAATGGTGTGGTCTCTAAAGTCAGCAAACTGCGCATCAATCTTTGCGTTTATACGCGCTTCCTCTTCCGCAGTTGGGGTGCGACCGTTTAGGTCCCCCATTTCCTCTTTCACAATGCCTTGCACCCACAATTGAAACTGGAGCATAGCAGTGGCTTCGCCCACAGCACCCCCCACAGCACCGGCAGAGCAAGCACCGCTCGCAACCGCGCCTTTTAAGCAGCCAAGTCCTGCATGGGCAACGATCTGCGTGACCGTATCTATTTTGCCTTCTGCCTTGGCGGTACCGATTTCTTCCGCCAACGATTTGCCAACCGTATCAGACAGGGCGATGCGCAGATTGTTAAAAAA
>NZ_JBHIRE010000034.1:0-8497 GCF_042196885.1 Bartonella sp. AA86SXKL
TTCAATATCGCGCATGTTCAGAACATGACCTTGAAGCCCAGGAAAAGCACTCCATACAACATTATTATAACGAGACGCCGGTGAACCATTATAGTAAATATCTGAAAGCTTGCCCTCAACGACAACAAATTTGAGCGTCTTGCTGTTTTTGATATCTTGATCGGGAATATAAAAACGCGCCGTCACATAGCCTTGATCCAAATAAACTTTGGTTAACTTCTTGATTAAGAGCTGAATATCAAAAAGACCGATACATCTTCCAACATAAGGCTCTGTTACGGCTGATATAGAGCGCTTTTTGACATGATGCACTCCCTCAACAATAATAGCATGAATGGGAAAACATTGTTTCCCACCCAAAAGCATTTCTGGATTTTGCTCTGAAGGCGTCTTGATCCTTTTAGGCGTTAAAGACCGTAAATTCTCAATTCTTTCTAATTGCTGCTTCTCAGATTGTTGGCGAGAAAAATTATCTGTTGGGGAATGAAAAATAGCTGAGGAACGCGCATAAACATTTACACCTGTAAACAAGCCAAAGAAAACAACAATGGCACGAAAAATTCTCAAAAGAGAACTTTGGCGTAAAAATATCAATAACAATACAGATTGCCCCCGCTTTGCATTATTCATGAAGCACTCTTTAAAAGAACTTCATGGAACCGCTAATAAATCCACTCAAAACAGCCACTGCCCTATAACGCTTTTAACAAAAGCACATGCCTCTGTGACCAAAGAAAAGTGACACCCAAAAACTGCTTTATTTTAACTGCTGAAGATCTCTCCCCCACATTTATATGAAAAAACCTCTAAACAAAACTGTTTAGCCCGTCAATGGTTAATACATCAATATCCCCAGTTTAATGCTACAATATATTTATCAATAATTAGAGATAAATTCACTCTCCAGCTCCTCTAAGCCACTCAACACCCATATAAACGAGACATCATCCTATCAAGCACATCCTGTCGTCAAAAACCATCATAGAAAACAATAAGAAATCTCTTTGAGAGCCTTTCAAGACAATTACGCAAAACTCTTTTTCCTGCCTTTGCTCGCCAAATTTGGCGAGCAAACAAAGTCTTGATTTTCTAATAATTTATATTTAATGGCATTTTCATCAAAGAACTTTTCTCCAAAGACAATGATCTGAGTGATCTGAACAGAAGAGTTTTGTCCAGTGCTGTCAGTGTTGTCAGTTCTTTTTAGAGCCTATATTATTTTTTTAAATGAGAGAAAATTAAAAACATTATATTTCAATATGTTAGCATTTTAACGATACAACCTATATCGACAATACAACCTTAAATACAATCCATAATATATATTTGTCAGTTTGTGTCAGTAAATTAAACTGACAAAATAGACTATTTTAGTGACTCATAAAACCTATCAAAATACTCATTATGATATTTTAAAAGCACATAGTTCATTTGTCTTGATGAACACGTGAAACGAACAGCAAAATTCACTATTTTGCTGATTTTACCTCATGTCATAGGCTGTGGATAAGTAGCCTTTAAAAACCCTTTTGAAAAAAATTTATCCGTTTTTTCGCATTTTTCTGCATTTTTTTCACCATTTACTCAAAATGGATTTAATAAGCTTCGTTTTGATTCTTTTGATAAGAATTAACCCTCTCATATGAAAACGGAGCTCTGTTGTAACAGGGCGTGAACTCAGTCATTTGCACGTGAGTTATGAAACTGTAGAATCTTATTCCGTGCCTTTAAAAGGGTAATCCAAAATTAACTGACATCTCTAATTCTGAGAAATTCTATTATGTGACTGAAATGAAATTCGCAAAAATTAAGAATAGTAAGGAAAAGAATAAATCAACTGTTATCTACAACAGCAATATCATCATGACAGATATCCCTCTTGAAGCTTATGAGTATATCGTAAATGGCAAGCCTGCTCTTGAATGGGTTATGGGGTGTCAATGTGTAAAAATAAATAAAAAGAGTGGTATTGTTAATGATGCCAATCGTTATGCTGTTGAGATCGTTGGAAATCCTGCCTACCCTTTAGAATTGTTTCAAAGGGTTATTACTGTAAGTTTAGAAACAATGAAAATCGTGAAAAAACTACCAAAATTAGAAATAAGAGAAACTGAATAGACTTGGCATGCTAAACTCACAAAGGGATATAAGGTCTTATACCTATAGGTTCTATCCCCCCTTTATAAATAGCTTACATACAATCTTTAAAAGGAGTGTTTATATGCATTATTCTAAAAAGAAGAAACTTGCACTTTTAGATACTCTTATTTGGATTGCTTTAAGACTTTTAAGAAACCCACTCTTAAATAGAATTAGATTTTTTTACATTGCCTTTAAGAGGTTATACCGTAATCTAAAATGATAGCTTTATTGTTATCAAAAGCTTTGTTTAAAGAGGGTTATGTATATTCATTTTCTTATATTACTTATAGGTTTTGAATGTTTCTCAAACCCTCAAAATACCTTCAAAAATATACCATGGGTTGTATTTATAGGTTGCATCTTAATATAGACTGTATCTCTAAAATGCTAATATATTGAAATATAATAACTTTTATTTTTTTATTGAAAAAAATATATAAAGGGGAGTAAAAGGAACCCTCAAAATACTCAAAATCTTCAAAACTAACAACCATAAGGATCTTGATAGCATTTCTTATGAGTTACAAACTATCTTTTGAAAGGCTTTAAAGGATTATATGCTTTTCATAAAGCACATTTTAATCACTCACTAAAATAATCTATTTTGTCAGTTCAATTTACTGACATATAACTGACAAATATATATTATGAATTGAATTTATGGGTTGTCTTTTAATAAAGGTTGCATCATTAAAATTATAACCTATTGAAATATATTCATTTTAATTTTCTCTCATTAAAAAAATAATATAGGCTCTAAAAAGAACTGACAACACTGACACGGTCTATTAAAAGGGATTTTTCTAATCTTTATAATGATCAATCTCTTTTTAGATGTTTTCATAACAAGCAATAAATCGCAATTATTCTATTTATCAACTAGTTGTATAACATCATCTAAGGTATAAGTTTTCATGAATCTTCCCCTGCATACTCTTTAATTCTTTTACAGAGAAATTCATAAAAATTACTTGCGTAATATTCAGAATCTTCAGATGTATACTTGAGATAGAGTGGGCATTCACCATCCCGAAACTGCTTATAATCAAAATAAAAGGTTTCACCAAAATCAGTTGTGCAGATAACAAGTTGTTTGGGGTCCGTAAAGCCATCTCTTCTATCGAGCAAATTTCGGTAAACAATATCACCAGCAGGAATACCTGCACAGATTTCATAAATACTGAATATTTCTTCACCTCCAATTTCTCCTCCTCCATAATTTTTTAAAAAATTCTTATAGGAAGAGGTAAATTGTAAACCAAGAGTGTTCTCAGCTGTTTTAATCCGTACATCATCAGGGGCATTATCTTGAGTACCAAAATTAATAACATGACTATGCATATCAACATATTGTGCAACATCTGATAAAGTATAACTTTTCATAAATTTTTCTCCATAAGTCACAGCGTGTTTTTACTCATAATGAGTGCTCCTAATGATCAATCTTTTTCTACTATAGCCAATGGAATTGAGATGAGATTGATAAAATCATAAGAGATATGTTCTTGACGGAGCTCTTTTCTCATCTGTCTCTGTACAATCATCTCGCATTTACAATATATGATGGAATTAAAGGAGGTGATCATTAAAGTTTAGAGAGCGCCTTTTAGGGATATTATTTCAATATTTGCAATAATTACTCTTTCTTTTTTCCTACTTAGGAATTTTTTTTGAAATCCAACAAATAACTTTTCTGATAAAATTTGTCTTTGGATTCATAGGAGCAACCAAACTCCTGCCTTGATAAAATGAGTAGAGAACCTCAACGAGAGGACTATCTTGTTCTTGTGTCACAGGATGTAACATAATAGGTCTAAAATCGACTCCAATAGGTGCTCTTCCTGATACCATTCTTTCCACATTTGTACCCGTTACTATCTGTCCTTCTTCTTTCCAAGAAGAAACTGTTTCGGGCTCAAACAGTTCATCTTCCTGATAAACTTTTTGACTTTTAAATTCCACCGGCTCAGCTGCCCCCATACTTTTTTTCTTTATCCATTTCATGATTCATAATCCCCTCAATTTTTTCAAAATAATCAATTTATTCTTTGTTCTAAATAGACTTAAATAAACTCTCCTTCCAAGAGCGAGGTTATTCCTCGCTAGAAAGCTCTGAGTGATCATCAAACTTTTCTGCCACCCGTTCAATCAAAGCGTAGCTCACTTGCTTCACCTTTGCTACTTCTTTGGCTAAAGCTAATGCACGTTCAAGGTGGGTTTTGTTGATGCTCTCGTCAAAGCCTAGGTGATCACCTGCCGTAAAGCTTTGCTGATAAGATTGTAAGGTCTCAACATCACCCAATAAAGCAAGAGCGCCAAGATGAAGTAAAGCATAATCCGTATCGTTTGCTTTAGACGTGGCGCCTTTTTCCCAAGGAGCAGTGCCATAATCAGAGCGAAGTCTTTTAGAAAGGTCAATGTCTGTTACCGCCCATTCTAAAGCATCATCAAGCGCCTGTGTTAAACGATCCGTAGTGACTTCTGGTTCAAAGATTTCTAATCCCTTGGCTTCAAAATTAAGCTGTATATCTGGAATATCTTCCGTGTAGGTAGGATCAATGAATTTACAAGCAGCGGAAAGAATGCCCGTGCTAATCATAAAGGCGCTATCAAATTGCGGGTAGTCTTTGGCAATTTCGTCGTTATAAAGAATGTCTACTTCACGATCAGCCAATTGATAGCTTGCCATATGGTCATTCTCATTGATTTTCTCGGTTGACCAGCCTAAGCTTTTTAAAAGTGCATGAGCACTTTCCATGGTGAGACGATCATCATTGTCATCCACTTCATCCACTTCCTCTGCCACTTCAACAGAAGTTGTTTTAGAAGCAACAGATGCTATTTGCGGATCCAAGCTCAAAATCGGTGCATTTTTCGGAAAACCTGCTCGATAACCCCGCGCAAGAGTGAGGAGATTATCAATTCTATATTTTGAGATTTCTTCCACAAAACCTAAAGGATTTCCCTTTCTAAAATTCTCCTTATAAGATTTGAGCTTTTCAACATCCCCAATCAAAACAAGCGCAATAAGGTGACGCGCTACAAGATCAAGTTCACTGTTTGTTGGCAAAGCCGCATAATCATAGATGATTTGATTCACATTTTGCCGATCAGCCCATTCAAGAATATCCGCACTGATCTGTTTCAGCTTGCCTTCATCCAATTCAGTACTAGAAACTGTATAAACTTCTTCTGCTTCTTTGAGGGCTATATATTGAGGCATATTATAGAAAATCTCTCTATGAGCAGTGGAAAAGCCAAGTGTTGAAAGGGAAGCCTTAAATGCAACAATTGGCTCTTCTTCATCACTTTGAAGACTGTACATTATATTGATGATACGGTCTTTACTGATAAAATAGGTATTACGATCATAGTTTTTATCACGATAAACTGTCCAACCCATTTCTTTTAATTGCTCAGCAACCTTATTGAAAGTAATCAAAGCTTTCGGACCAAGATGTGCTTCTGCTGCTTCTCGCTCATTAAGGATTTTCAGATGTTCTTCAGCAAATTCAACGGCATGGTTAACATATTTTTCTACTTCATCATCATCCAAATGTTCAGAAATCGTACCAGCTTCTAAAAAATTTTTATAAGATTTCAGGATATCAATTCGACCTGTCAACGCTAAACAAGCCAAATGCCAAACTATATCTGTATCGTAACTATATTTTTGAACAACTGTTTTGCTTTCGATCGATGCTTGTAAATCTTGAGCGCGTGCCCATTGTATTATCCGCTCAGAGATTTGCGTCAATTCTTGCTCATTCAACCTCTCTACACAAATATCAATCCCTTTACCAAAACCACTAAAAATCCCTCCCCCAATTGTATTAAAAGACTGATAAATATCCGTAGGTCGTATCCAATTATATTCTCCCCTATAGTGAATATAACGACAAGCTATAGAAATCTCTTCATTAGAGATCTCAGCTTCAAGACGGACATTGTAATTGTCATGGAGGCGTACAAAACCAAAATCAAACTGAATAAAACGATCTGGCAAAGAAAGAAACATTCTCCCAGGTTCCATAGCAATCCATCCTAGCGTTTTGAAGATGCGACTTGCTGCGGTAAGGCTTATCGAGCGCTGTTTGGGCTTTTTGCGCGTTAGAATATCGTCTAACTCTCCATTCTTATAGGCTTGTGCAAAAAGAAGCAAGCGTTCATTCCACGTCATTATTTTATAATCAGAAAATTCTGATACGTTTATTTTGGGCGTAGACTCATAACTCCTTAAAGCTTCTATCTCGCCGAGAAGAGCCTTTGCAACAAGAGAATGATTAGCAGCTTCTTCATGTAATTTTTTTTCAATATCTTGTGCTTGCGCCCAAGTAATGACTTTGTTTAAAGCAGATTCAATATGACTTTCTGAAAGATCCGGTACCGTAACCCCGAAATCACCTATTTCTGGATAGAGTATATATCCATACCGTGACTTTTGCCCCCTAGAATATTCACAAGCAAGACTATAAGAAGCAGTTGTGAGACTAGCTAATAACCAAAATTTTTCACCATCCGTTTCATGTTTCACACCATAGCTCAAATCCACAATGCGATCCGGAAGATAATAATAGGCAAATGTATCGCCTACTTCATCACGATAGAGCTCACAGCCCAGACTTTTTAATATTTCTGCTGCATCTTTAGTTTGCATAATGTTTCACTCTTCTCCAACCGCCGGATAACAGCTAACTGTATAAGGAATTATTCTATTCCACTCTTTGTTTATTTGATTTTCACTCCAATTGTCTCTAAACTCTTTCAGAAGCTCTGCATCTCCTTCAAATTTTTTCAAATCTTCTTGGTATTTATTAAGCTGTTCCTTATTTTCGCCCAGATAGCGTTTCATAATTTTCCCAAAAGGTTTTGCATCTCCTGTTTTATACGCTATTTCAAAATCTTTTTGACATTCTGTTAATTGAAAATTACCAGTTTTTATATCAATAACTTTTAATACACCTTTCTCCACATAAATAATATCAGGGCGATGTATTTTTTTTAACGAAAAGTTCATAGATTATTCTCCATAAGTCGCAGTTTATTCACGCTAATACTGTTCTACCACTGTAAATAATAGTTGATCTTTCGTCTCCCAGCCAAGCGTTTTTAAAATCTCTGTCACGTCTTTAGTTCGCATCGCTATTCACTTTCATTCAAAAAGTCCTGGATAATGAAAAACGTTAACGTCAGTTTTGTCTAACTTATTATTCAATTGTCCTTTAATCCATTCTTTGCTAGCCTCGTTTAATTCTTTATCACTTCCTTTAAAATCTTTGAACGATTCTTGATATTTCTCTAAGAACTCTTTGTTCTCTTTAAAAAATTTTATAAATTTTCCTTTTGTGGACTCAGCATTTCCTTCTTTATATGCCTCTTTTAAAATCTTTTGTTGTTCACTTAATTTAGAATTATTCCCCGTTTTTACCTCGCCAATTTTTATTTTACCATTCTCTATATAAACAATATCCGCACGAGATTTTACTACCCCCTTATCCGTCTTAGTTTTGAATACTATTTCTGTCTCGCATACTATACATCCTTCATCCTTTAATTCTTGTTTTTTCTCATCGCGTTTTTTATCATGATGCTTCCTGACTTGTTCAAGTATGTTACCCTTTCCATCATTATTGTTTTGTGGTTCTTTATTGTTTCCGTTTTTTTTCTTATTTTTACTTTCTTTCTGAGAATCTTTATTTTTTTCTTCTTGTGAGTTTTGATTTGTTTTTTCGCTATCTTCTGCAGAATTTTTCGATGCAAACCAATAGGTAAGGAAATCAGCTATAGCGGTTCTATTGTTAGGAGATTGAACAATAGTTGCTCCACCAGCCATAAAAAGAGACAGAGCTGCCAACTCTTGTGGCGTAAGCGACACAATGAACGCTACAGCAGCTGCTACCGCAGGAAGAAAATTATTTTCGGCAGCATTACCTGCGGCATCAGCGCCAGTATTGACATCACCACCAGCAAGGGCAGCAGCAAAGCCCCCCGCTATGCGCGCGATATCAATGGCATGATCATTAAAATCAGAAAACTGTGCTTCAATCTTTGCATTGATACGCGCTTGTTCTTCTGCCGTTGGAACACGACCATCCAATGCTGCTATTTCTTTTTGTATAAAATTTTTGGTCGACAGTTTAAACTGGAGCATAGCAGTGGCTTCGCCCACAGCACCCCCCACAGCACCGGCTGTGCAAGCACCGCTCGCAACCGCGCCTTTTAAACAGCCAAGACCGGCGTGGGCAACGATCTGTGTGACCGTATCTATTTTGCCTTCAGCCTTGGCGGTACCGATTTCTTCCGCCAACGATTTGCCAACCGTATCAGACAGGGCGATGCGCAGATTGTTAAAAAA
>NZ_JBHIRE010000035.1:0-7882 GCF_042196885.1 Bartonella sp. AA86SXKL
CAGTTTCACCTTTAAACCCTATTATTTTCCTATTGCCGATATTCAATCTCTTTTGTTGACAAAAGAAAAGACCGTTACCGTCACCCGTGGTGCCGTTGCCGCTGGGCGTGATGGGGTGCCGGATAAAAGCATCACCTCTTTTATCAAAATCGTTCAAGGAAGCAAGGAATTTAAAGAAGGAACGGATTTTAAAAAAACCGGAGACACCATTGATTGGGCACCCGTGGGAGACGAACCTTTAGCAGGGAGCAGCTATAAGGTGACTTACCGCTATCGCGCAAAAATCACGGCTGATAAAGTAACAGCGCAGGAAATCACTGTCTCAGGTGGGGCGCAAGGTGGTGATATTATCGTCAGTTACACTTACAAACTCCCCCGCATTGACCGTATTGGTCTCAACACGGGGGGCAATGTGGTTTACATCAAAGGTATCTCAGTAGACCACCCCATGGCACCCAGTGTCCCTGATGATGTGTTGTCCCTTGCAACCATTACCAACAATTGGCTTGAAACGCCGGTTGTGGTCAATGATGGCACACGGGTTGCCCCCTATGATGAGATGTGGCGCTATTTTCAACGGGTGCTTTCGCTTGACCGTCTCATGCAATTAGAGCGTATTAAAAGCAATGTTGACTCTAAAGAACCCGTTGCCAAAAAGGGCATGTTTGCAGACCCTTTTCTTGATGATAGTTACAGAGATGAAGGCTTTCAACAAACAGGTGCTGTAGGCAACGGCATTTTACAGCTTGCCATTGACCCAACATTCTATACTGCTCCTTTAAAAGCGCCTGTCACGCTTGACTGGACAAATGAAGTGATTATTGCGCAAGAATTGACAACGGCTTGCGAAAAAATCAATCCTTATCAAAATTTTGCAACCTTACCTGGTACAGTAACCCTTGAACCCGCGACAGACTTTTGGCATGAACAGCGTACCGATTGGCTCTCAAGCGTGACCAATCAACTGAACATGGGATGGAACCGTGGGAGAAGCGTTCGTAAAACAGAAATCAGTGATGACTTGGTCAATGCACATCAAGAACAAACCGACTTTTTAAGACAAATTACTCTTCACTTTAAAATTGAAGGCTTTGGCAGTAGCGAAATCTTGGAAAGTCTTACCTTTGATGGTGTGAATGTTTTACCAAAGAGTCTCCTTATTGCCGATAGCAAGGGCACCCTTGAGGGCGCTTTCACGATTCCACAAAATATTACGGCTGGCACAAAAAATGTTGTGGCACGGGGAAAAGGTGGAACCATTGCAACGGGTCTTTTTACAGGTCAAGGCGTGATTGATGTGAAAGTGATGCGGCGCACCACAACAGTAAAGATATGGACGCAATTTGACCCACAAGCGCAAGTCTTTACCCCCGATGAAACACGGCAAATCACCGGTATTGACTTTCATCTTTGCAAAATCGGTAATGAGAACCATGATTTGGTGATTGATTTGGTCACTACAGAAAACGGTTATCCGACCGCCGATATTCAAGCACAAAGCTTTTATTCTATGAAGGGTGCAAAGCTAGGGTGGGCAGAGGCACGCTATGATGTCCCTTTGTTAGTCCCTAATGACCGTCTCACTGCTTTTGTCATTAAAACCGATGATGCTGATCATTCTGTCTCACTAGCAAAGCTTGGGGATTTTGATGCAGAACACCAGAGATACGTCTCGAGTCACCCTTACGTGACCGGTCCACGCTTTTCTTCTGTTAACGCACAAAGTTGGACAGCCCATCAAGATGAAGCCTTAGCCTTTCGAGTGCTGGCGGCACGCTACACACAAACAGAAAAAACCATTGATCTTGGCACTTTTGATCTTGTGGACTGCTCTGATTTACAAATACGCGCAGCCATTGAATTGCCTTCAAGCGATTGTTCTGTCATCTTTGAAATTGAAAGAAACAATGGCACAATTTATCAACTCCTGCCCTTTCAATTGCTCAGTCTTACTGAATATATCAGTGAAAAGATAAAGCTTCGCGCTATTCTCAAAGGAACAGAGAAGCTCTCACCCGTCTTGTTTGCGCCTGTTCAATTGATTGCGGGAAAGATCCATAAGGAAGCTACCTATGTCACGCGTGCTTTTGCCTTTGGTGAAAAAGCAAGGTTAACCAGCTATATCAAAACCTTTTTACCAGGTGGTGCAACCTTTACACTCGAGATGCAACTGGATGATGGTGCTTTCACCCCTTTGAAATTAGAGGAAACAGAACAACTCGCTGAACCGCTTTGGACAGAACGAAAATTTACCAGCAGTGATAAAGGCGCCAAACAAGCGCGCTTGAAACTCACGCTTACCGGTGGACCGGCGGCACGGTCAATGGTGCGTGATTTTGGCGCCGGCATATTATGAGGGGAAAATGAGAGATGACAAAAACCAAAAAACTCGACATGGAATTGCCGAAAGAAGGACGCTTTATCAGTTCTGAATTCCCAATCTTGCGGGAAAACTTGACCAAAATTGATCAAGCTCTTTTGGCTGTTGAGGAAAAGGTAAACGAAAAAGCACCTTCAAAACACACGCATACAATAAGTGATATCGCAGATCTTGAAGCAGCCCTTAAGGGCAAGATGGCAGCGGATAAAACCTTCTCATTTGCTGATTTAAGCGATATCGAGGGGGCAAAAGATGCTGCAAATAATTATGTTCTCTATAAATCAAGCAACAATAACTTCACCTTTGGGAGTGCTGTCTCACTGTTAGGCGCGCATCAACATAAAACCGAAGATATCGTGGGGCTTGATGATTTTAGAGCCAAGATTAATCAAGATATGACCAGCTATGGGCGCCTCACAAGCCCAAATGAATGGCAGAATTATAATAAATTTACCAGCAAAGTCACCATGAGTGGTGGCTTAGAACTTTTGGGTAATTCGTCGTTTAGCCTTATTCATAATGGTGAAACGGTGACAAGTTTAAGCACAAATGGAAGTACCTTGAAAGGACCTTTGAGAGTTGATGGTGAAGCTGTTTATACCAAGGTGCAAGTGGATGCTCTTTTGGATGCTTTAATCAAAAAGCGTAAAGAAGAGTACATTGAAATCGTTATGTTGCAGAGTGGTAATATTCCTTGGCCTGATGGGGTGACAGATGACACTGATATTGAAATCATGGCTTGGGGAGGTGGCGGGAGCGGTGGCCAACGTGGAGGAGGAGGTGGTGGTGAATGTATTTCTTTAAAGATTCAAAAACGCCAATTACAGAATAATGATGTAGTGGCTATTGGAAAAGGCGGATATGGAAATGGTGTTAATGGTGGTAATACGCTAGTTGGTTCTATTCTTACAGCACGGGGTGGTAAGGGGAATAACGGTTATATTGGTGGAAATAGTGGTGGTGGAGTTTCAGGTGGTTATGGAACTGCAAGTGGTAGTAATAATAATGGTTATGCGGGAAAAGAACATCCTTGGCATGGAGGCGGAGGAGGTGGTGGTGGCTTTAATGATAGTTGTGGCGGTGATGGAGGGGATAGTACCTATGGTGGAGCAGGTGGAGGTGGGAGTGGTGGGAGTGGTGGTAGTGGTATAGCTAATAATGGAGGTAAGGGAGGAAAAAGCCAGTATGGTGGCAATGGAGGAAGCGGAGCTGAAAAAGGATATGGCGGCGGTGGCGGTGGCGGTTATCGAGATGGTGAAGATGGAACAGTAAATGGTGCTGGACGGGGTGGTGATGGCGCAGTTAAATTAAAGATCTTTGTATAAGCGTTTAAAGGCTTGTATGCTCTTCCGTCTTTAAGTCCCCTTTAAAGCCCTTTAAAAGGGCTTTTTGACTGACAGTGTCAGACTTATGAAAGGGAGCTCTTGTTGTTATGGTCTCTTCATTGATTTGGAGAGCAAAATGGCAATAGAATTTAATCATGGGATTCGCATTGTAGAGGCTGGTGAGGATTCCCGTCCTTTAGCAACATTTGATCAGACCGCCATTGGGGCGGTTGTTACAGCCCCTGATGCTGACAACCAAGTTTTTCCCCTCGACGAGCCCGTGTTGGTCTTCACCCATGAGACAGAAAAAATCCAAAAGCTTGGAACAAGAGGCACAGCTCTTGATGTTATTAATGCTGTGTGCGCACAGGGGATTGAGGCACAAATTATTCTTGTGCGGGTGGAAGAAAAGTCAACCATTGCTGAGACACAAACCGAAATGGTGGGATCCAATACTCACTTGACCGGTGTGCATGCCTTAGCGCATGCGCGGGGGCATTTGGGTGTGGAACCTGGAATTCTCTTAGCACCGGCTTATAGTGCAGGGCGGATTGACAATGGCAAAAACCCCGTGGCAGACGCTTTGGAACAGGTTGCAGAAAAGCTACAAGCGATTGCGGTTTTTGATACGGGTGGTAAAAACACGCAAGAAAGCCTTACCTATCGCGCAGATTTTTCCTCACGCTTTTGTTATTTGATTGACCCCTTTGTACGGGTGGCAAATCGTGAGGGGGGTGTTAGTGTTAAACCCGCAAGTCCTTTTGCAGCAGCCATGTTTATCAAACGTGACAAGCAAAGGGGCGGTGTTTTTTGGTCTCCTTCCAACCAAGATGTGCATGGCATTTTAGGCACGGCACGCCCCATTAGCTATTTTGATGGGGAAATTGATCATGAGGCAAATCGCCTTAACCAAGCCGATATTGCGACCTTTATTCCAGCACGGCTTAGCCAAAATGGGCAGGGAGAAGTAGCTGCCAATGGCCGCATTTTATGGGGCAACCATACCACCTCCAGTGATCCGCTTTGGCGTTTTGTCAATGTGGTGCGCACCCGTGCAGCCTTGGAAAAAACCATCGTTAACAATTTACGCCCTTGGGCCAATGATGAAAACCTTACTGGTCAACATGTTATTGCCATTACCCGCTCTTTGACCAGCTTTCTTGATGATATGATTGCACGCGGTGCACTGCTTGGTGGGCGGGTTTGGTTTGATCGTGATTTAAATTCCAACAGCAATTTACAACTGGGGAAATTGCGGGTCGAATTTGATGCAGAAGAAGTGCCGCCTCTAGAAGATTTAAGCTTTGGCAGCCGGCGCAATGGAGCTTACTTTAATCGGCTTGCTGAAGATATCCAAAAGAAAATGACTTATCAATTTGGCGATACGCTTGAAACTTATCGCAAAGCAGCAAGGAGTTAAAGCATGACTTTACGCATTGTACGCGGTTTTACCTTGATTGTTGATGATGATGTGAATCTTCACCTTGATCTTGAAACATTGAAACTGCCCACGTTGGAAGAAATTACAGAAACCTATCAACCAGGGGGCTCTGATATGCAAATTGATGTGAGCGGTCTTGGTGTGAAAGCTTTGAGTTTGCAAATGAAAATCCGCAGCCATACCCCCGAAATTATCGGCATCTTTGGTGGTCCTCCTGGTCTTCGTCATAAATTCACTGGCAAAAAACATGTGATTTCTGAAGAAGATGGGCGTGAGCATGAACATTCCATTGATGTGACAGGGCGGTTGGTCAAAGTGGATAGCGAAGGCTTAACAGCTGGAAAAGCGACAGGCTATGATTGCGAGATCAAAAATGTTTGGGATTATACGGAATTTTGGGATGGTTCTGTTTTGCACCGCTTTTCTTTTAAACGGGGCGGCTGGCTTGTCCGCAACGGGCAAGAGATCGGTTCTCGCCGCCGCTCTATTCTCAACTTATAAGCTCTCATTATTGATAGGGTTATCAATTATAGGAATTGATCATGACAAGTTTACAAAGCAGCATTGACGTGGAATTGCAGGTTCCGCTTCCTTATCAAGATAAAGGTGGCAAAGAATCTCTCTGCAAGAAACTGACCTTTTATCGCCCCACTTTTAAGCATGCCAAGCAATTAGCGGTGCTCATTGGACCACAATTGACAGAGCTGCTGCTTCCTGAGTTTGGAGAGCAAAAAACAACTTTGAGCAATGATGTGCTTATCACGAAGCTTTCTCAAGTTTTGTTCACAAGTGAGGCAACAGAAGGCATCACAGCACTTTTGGCTGATATGTCACATGAATCTATTGAATTGATTGATCGAGTTGATGTGATGGATATTGTCGCAATATTGAAGGCTTTTTTTGCTTTTTTTACGCAACGCCAATCCTCTCTGCCAGACAATTTGGGGCAGAACTAGCCCTTTATTATCACTGGGCGCCTTCAGAGATTAACCAGATGGATTGGCTGGATGTGATTGCCTATCGAGAAGAACTCGCACGCCTGAAAGCTCAAGAATATGAAAGCCATCAGTTAGGATAAGAGACGATCATGGATGTTTCCCTTGTTGTGCGTTTTGTCAATCATCTGCAAGAGGGGATAGCTTCTGCCAAGCGAGATCTTGCAGTCTTTAGTTCAGATGTTGCGCATTTCCAAAACAAGACAAGGCAGCATTTTAAAGGGTGGTTTGACCCTGAGCATCTTGAGGATGCGACAAAGAATGCGGAAAATGCTTTTATCCAAGCGCGGGGGCGTATGGTGGGTGCCATTGCGCAAACAGCAACCTTAATTGCACCGCTCTATAAAGCCATGCAATTTGATCAATCGATGAAGGGACTAGAAAAGGTTCTCGATGCCCCCCTTGATCGCTTAAAGAAATTGCGCCGTTTTGCGCTTGAAACCTCCACCAAGATTCCGTTAGCGGCGCGTGAAGTCTTAGAATTGATGACCAGTGCCAGCCAAGCAGGGATTGGCGAACAAGATCTGGAAGCTTTTAGCATTTATGCTGCCAAAGCGGCTGTTGCTTTTGATATGACGGGGGATCAGATTGGGGAGCGCTTTGCCAAATTGCGCAATGTCTTTAAGCTTAATCAGGCAGGCATTGAAGATCTAGGCGATGCTATCAATCATCTCTCTAATCACATGGCGGCAAAGGCCAGTGAAGTGTCTGATTTTACCAATCGTGCCACCGGTGCGGCAACCATGTTTAAGCTCACCGCGCGGGAAACAGCAGCATTTGGTACGGCGATGATTTCTGCTGGGATTGTTCCAGAGAGTGCTGCGCGTGGCTTTAATGCCATGAGTGCCCGTATTCAGGCAGGGGGCAAACATATTGAAGATGCTTTTGCTAATATCGGGCTTTCTCGCGAAAAATTCATGCAAGATCTGGACAAAGATGCCACAGGTACCTTGGTACGCTTTTTTAATGTGTTGGGTAAATCCGAACAGGGCATGCGCTCGCTGATTGCCATTGCGGGGCGTGATTTTACTGGTGATTTTGCCAAATTGGTGGGCAATCCCGAATTGTTAGGGCAAGCTTTAGAGTATGTGAAAGATCCACAAGTCTTTAAAGGTTCGGTAGAACAAGAAGCAGACAAACAAGCAACCGGTGCCATGCGGCAATTTGAACTCTTACAAAACCGCATTGTGGCTTTAGGGATTAGCATTGGTGAAGTGCTTCTGCCCCCCCTCAACAGTTTGATGGAAAGTGTTGGCAATTTTACCAATGGGCTTATGGCGTGGGCGAATGCGCACCCAACTTTAACAAGCGCCATCATCAAAACCATTGCTGCCCTGATGGCTTTTAATATTGCTCTGCGCGTGTTGCGCTTTACCATGGCTGGCACACGTCTTGGGCTTCTTCAATTGATGGGCTCTTTTATCAAGATGGGTGCTGTTAGTCGTGGTCTTTCTGCAAGTTGGCGGGGCTTAGCAGCCGCAGGGCGCTCGCTGGGCTTGCTAACCGCGGGTCTTGGGGCAAGTGCACTCCGACTCTTACGCCCCATGACCTTGTTGGTCGGGGCTTTACGGGGGATTGCTGTCTCAGGAAGTGCATTTGCTGCCTCTTTTGGCTTTATGGGGAGAGTGATCGAAGTGGTTGGGGCAAGTCTTTTCTCTGTTGTGGGGGGTATTTTTACCCCAATAGGGGCTGTGGTTGCTGCTGTTGTGGCGGTCATACTGGCTGCTGGTTTTGCTTTGTG
>NZ_JBHIRE010000036.1:0-7576 GCF_042196885.1 Bartonella sp. AA86SXKL
CCCGATTAGCTTTTGACCGCTTGGCTTTTTCCGGAACGTTTTCTTGCTCGTGAATGAGAGGTTGGTTTTCTGATGATGTCGCGTTTTGCTCTGATTGGCTCTCAACAGCATCAACCTCAATTGGCTCTTCAACCAAATCGGTTGTTTCTAAATTTTCAGAACCAATTTCTTTTTTTTCTAAAACGATAGTTTTAGTTTTTTTATTATATATGTTATTGTCTATGTTAATGTGTTTCATCATGATGTCATCATGACCTCGTGATGACGTCATCATGACATCATCATGGTTCTTTGATGAGTTATCTTTATGCTTATTTTTCTTAGTATTTGCAGCTTTTATAGCTTTTTCTGAAAGTTTATTTAGATTCTCATTGCAATTTTTTAATTCTTCTTCAACATCGAGATTCCATAAACGACCATCTTCTAAACGAATGATGTATCCCTCTTCTAGCAAAACATTCAATGCTGTCTCAAATTTCTTTACTGAATAACCAGTGTAATGAGATAAAACTTTAATATTACAAAAAAGAGGTTCACCAGTACGAAGCATGCGAAATCGCAATCTCATATAGATATTACCTTCTACAGGAGGTAAATAATCGACGACCACCGCCCATTTATCGGCAAACAGTCTCGTCCATGGTATTTTACCGGACATGTATATCCCCTTCTTTCATTAAATATAAAATTGCCAAAGCATCTGCTTCGTTGTCATCACAAGGCGCGTGACCTTTTGCACGCATTGCCTTAATCATTTCTTCTTTTGACGCATTCCCTTTGCCTGTCATTGCTTTCTTAATGGTACCAACGGGAATGCCTTCATACGGTATCTGATGATGTTCACACCACGCCGTTAATGTTGCTAGAAAGCCCCCATAAACATGAGAAGCGTCTGTACCCACATGCCGGCGGACCTCTTCAAAATACACTGCATCAATTTCATCAACAGACCTCTTTAGTTCAGTAAGCCATTTCTTAAAGCGCAAGTAACGCATGCCACCGCCTTCAAAACGGCGTGATTGAAAATGTTCTGTATCACTTGTGATAAAACCATCTGCATCACGAAGCGCCCAGCCTGTCTTAGTCCCTAGATCAAGGCAAAGAATTGTATGAGACATCTAAATCACCAGTACCTACTTCTCATTAATCTTGTGCTTTAAACTCTCAATCTCAGCATCTAATTCCTTAAGAATTTTCTTCTTTTTTATGACGGGTTGAGCAGAAGTATACACTATGTAAATAGGCGCAACTAAAAGTATAAAAACCATCATTGCAATAAAAAACACTGCATTTATTGATATGAATAAGTAGAGTACTAATTCACCTAGATTCATGTTCCCACCCCATTCTTGAAGATATGCATTTTCAAATCGTGTAAAATTTTATGTTTTTTCGAAATGATCTCACGGAGTTTATCGTTCTTTTTGTCTAATATTTCCGAGACAACAAAGGAGATTATAAGTAAATCAAAGATCACAAATGCAATACCCAAAGCTATCGCTGTCACACTCATCTTTTTTCCCTCACTTTCTTTTCTTCTTATGAGGCGGCGTTTTTACTGCACCTTCACGCTGCTTAAGCTCTTGTCTTAGTCTTTCAATTTCCTCGTCACGTGATTGAACATCTGCTTTTAGTGCCATCACTACTTCACTTACATCTCTGAATGCCTTTTCATGTTCTTCAGTCCTTTGTTGTAGTTCTTTTATCGCTCTATCGCGTTCTTTAATTGCAATATTCAGATCACTAGTTCTCTTTGCCACGTCCTTTGAAGATGCACTTCTTGACCACGCGTATTCTTCATCAAGAGTTTTTATGCTGCTTTTTAAAGTCAAGACCTGCTCTTTAAGAACTTTGACTTTGTTGCGATAATAAAATACAACACGCAACATCGCTCCGCATACAAGCAAAGCTCCCAAAACTACCAAGCCCGCTATTAAAATCTCATTCGAACTCATTCTGATCTCTATTCTTTGCTTTTAGGGCGGTCATCTCGGCCAATCCGTTTTGCCTCGCATTCCATTAAAAAAAGAATGCAACAAGCCGCATGTGCCAAGTGTGATAAATTACTCTCGCCATCCTTATTCTCTCCACCAAACCATGCTAATAAATGACGTAAAGAAGCTCCATACAAACGGCTCCAATTCATGCCATGACGCCAATTGCTTGCACCGTATTTGTTTTCTCCAAGCTCTAAAACTCTACCGATTTCAATCAGTGTCAACGGTGGAATAAGATCAACACGCGGTTTACCAATGTCATTCTTATGTGCTTTAAAAACCATGATTATCCCCCCCTTAAGGCTCTACGTATTTATATGTTTGCTATGACAGAGCGTTTAGTCATAAATTAAAAAAAATGAACTTACTCAATTCAAAAATACACTGCATGCCTCATCTCGTTACATTTAATGTTTGGACCGATTGTGTTTTTCAAAAATTTTTTGAGAGTTTTCTTTGAAATATTTTGTGTCGCCATGCATCTTTATGGACAATTCTGGTCCTAAAGAATTTTTGGCTATTAAATGGTTGTTTTCATCAAAAGAAAAATTCCAATCAGAATTATTAAAAACGATTGTACAGCCTTCTGGAAAACCTATTTCCTGTATTAAATCTTTCAAAATATAAAAAGTATAATATGATTTTTGCAAAACATTTACATAGCTTTGCTCTTTTTTACGATATAAATAAAAAACTTTACGATAGGCCCACAAACAAAAAACCGTAATTACATTGGTCGTAAAAAGTATAATAATTGCCGCTAAACCATAATCCATCTTTACTTTCTTTCTTCTTAAGAGTGTGAAGGCTGCTGTGGGTGTTTGTTATCAGCTGTAGTAAGTGGCACGCCCACCTCTTCAAGAGAGGGGCGTGGGTATAAATCGACATACCAGTCAACGGGACGAACAATACCATTGGTTGTCTTTTCAATCTTTAAGACAATTTCAGGCTCAGGAAACCGCAAGCCGCGTAAATACCTGTTAATCGTACTCTGTGCTACGCCAACTTGCTTCCCAAATTCGGCTTGAGATAGTTTATTTCGTGTGAGATATGATTTCAATTTTTCCATAATTCAAATAAATACCATAAAAGACTGTTTTAGTCAATAAAAAAATACCTTTATGGACTTTGTTAAATAAGCAGTCTTGGTGTAAGGTTTAGAGCATGCATATAATTAAAAAATTGAGGAAAGATTTGGGACTCACACAGGTGAAATTGGCTGAAAAAGCTGGTACCACGCAACCTCAAATAAAACGGCTTGAAAAAGGTGAGCGAAAATTAACCAAAGAGTGGGCGGAAAAGTTAGCACCACATCTTGGTGTAAAGCCGTTTAATCTTCTTTTCCCAGAAAACGAGGAAATACATCCCATATCTAATGCTATTGGAATGATACCGGTGATAGGAAAAGTTGCTGCTAGCTCGTGGATGTCGGTCGAAGATATGGATTTTGGATTTGATGACATAGAATATGTACCCAGCACCTCGAAATACCCAGCTCACTTTCAATTTGCTTTAAAAATCGAGGGCAACTGCCTTAACAAAATTGCTCGTGATGGTGATCAACTTATTTGCGTAGACATAATAAAAGCCGGCATTAATGTGGAACCTAACGATCTCGTGATAGTTGAACGCAGCCGATTCAATGGTCAAATGATTGAGCGTACAGCTAAACGTATACGTCAAACTATTAGTGGATTTGAACTATGGCCTGAAAGTACTGAACCCAATCATCAAGAACCTATCAAAATAAATGGGGCAACTGATGGAGAGGAGATTCGTGTAGTTGGGAAAGTTCTTTGGATTTTAAGAAAACCCTGAAAACAAAGGAGAAGCGGGAATGGGGACAGTAGACGAGAGCTTAAAAATAATAGCTGATAAAGTCAAAAATCATTCAGATACTATGTTAACTGAAGAAGCGGTCAAAACAGCGGTCGTTTTACCATTTCTGCGCGCACTTGGGTATGATATTTTCGATCCACTTGAAGTCATTCCCGAGTTTACTGCTGATGCCGTTGGTAAAAAAGGTGAAAAAGTTGACTATGCTATCCGTATAGACGGTGAGATACGTATTCTTTTTGAGTGCAAACCGATATCTTGCGAATTGAGTTCAAAGCATTTAAGTCAATTATATCGATACTTTAGTGTAACGAATGCTAAATTCGCGATTTTGACAAATGGTCGATTTTTTCATTTTTACACAGATCTTGATGCTGCAAACAAGCTCGATAATAGGCCATTCCTTACTTTTGATGTAATAGAATACAATACTGTGGTACTTACAGAGCTTAAAAAGTTTGAACGCTCAGCATTTAATATTGAAAATATATTGGTGACAGCCGAGCAGCTCAAATATGTATCTGGAATAAAACAAAACATCCAAAAAGAAATAGAAAATCCGTCCGAAGGTTTTGTTCGTGTTGCTTGTGCGGATGTTTATGAAGGGCGCCTGACTGCTAATGTCTTAGAAATGCTCACAGGTGTTACTAAAAATGCGTTTCGCGAAGTAATATCTGATGCGGTAAAAAGTCGGCTTTCTAGCGCTTTACAAACAACAACTGAAACCGACAAGCAAGATAATATTGCTACATCTATTGGTAATGAACATGCCATAATAACGACCGAAGAGGAAGTTGAAGGCTTCATGATTGTCAAGGCAATTGCGCGTGAAGTTATTTCTGCCGACCGTATTGTTATCAGAGATGCAAAGTCGTACTGCGCCATTTTAATTGACAATAATAACAGAAAGCCGTTGGTTCGACTGCACTTTAACAGAAAACATAAGCAACTAGCCCTTTTCGATACTGATATTGATGAAAAAGTCGGTATTGAAACGCTAGATAATATTTATGATTTTGCAGACAGAATAAGAGAAACAGCAAAAAAATATTTATAAGATATTCTAACAACCTATGTATGCCCCGCTGAAGCGGGGTTTTTTTGTTCGTCCGCAGTTTTTATAAAAAAACTACGGCGTTATCTACCCATCGATTGGCTCTGTCTGCACACTGCCCCAATTTTTCCTGCATATAAATTTCAAATACAGCTAACTGATTTATTTTTTTACGGGATACTAGGAAGTATCATGCCTCTACACTGAACGCTACAATACTCAAACCGATTCGTAATAAATATTAAAGTTCATTTATAAAAAACCATTTTAGCATAAAATGACTTGACCATAATAATCCTTTACGGTATATTCCTCTATAACAACATATCACGAAGAAGCAAAAGCCGATCTGGTGTAGATTAAATTACATTAACACGAACAATCGCCAAGAGGCGTTAGGGAGGAAAAATTATGGATAAGCCAATTCTTATAAATTCCAATGAAATTTTATTAGTTGTCTATGATGATGATCAAAACATTGGTCGGTCGGGACCACTGGATGAAAGCCAAGTTCTAAAAATTATTGACGAGGCAGATGATGCAATCCAAATCTTTCGCATCAATCCTTCTGAGAATAATTGTGAAGATATCTCTGAAGAAATTGCAGAAGCATATGTAAAAGAAAATATCGAACATCTCCACGAGGAGAGTAAAGTTCATGACTTTGTACTCGAAAGTGATGCTTACCAAGAACTTTTAGACGAGATAGCAGACGAAAAATATAATGATGAGATTTACGGTACTTATGAACAACAACACCGTTTGCGTCCTTGTGATGTGCTTTAAAATTCTTAAGGGCGTTTGAAAAAGCGCCCCCTTTTTCCCATCAATCCCACCCAATATGAGGTCCGTAATGGAAAAGCTAATTGCTATCCAGCAAAATACAAACAAACACGAAACAATTCCAACCATGTCTAGCATTGAAATTGCAGAGTTATGCGGTAAAAGACATGGCCATGTAATGCAAGATATTCGTAAACTATTTAGCGAACTTAAAATCGACCTGAGTAATTTTGCTGGATTATACAAAGATTCAACAGGTCGTACTCTTCCTTGTTATCATCTTCCTAAACGTGAATCTCTTATTGTCATTTTAGGTTATAACACTGTGTTACGCGCAAAAATCATAGATTATTGGAAAAAATTAGAAGAGCAAGCAGCTAATCCCCAAATCGATTTTTCGAGACCTGAAATACGAGCAGCTATCATGATGCATCTTAAAAATAAAATTAAACAGACTGCATAGGAGTTCATCATGAACACTCCCATAGAGATTAAAGAACAAATCATTGATCAGGAAATAGTTCAAACAGTAAATGCACGTGATCTGCATGCATTCTTAGAGGCAAAACGTGACTTTTCAAATTGGATTAAGGACCGTATTACCAGATACAATTTTATAGAAGGACAAGACTTTGTAAAAACACAAGATTTGCGGTCGCCAAATTTGGCGAGCGCAAAATCTAGGGCTGTTATCGCGATTAACTACTATCTCACACTTGATAGAGCCAAAGAACTTTCTATGGTGGAGAACAATAAGAAAGGGAGAGAAGCCCGTTTATACTTTATCGAATGTGAAAAGCGTGTAAAGCAAGTAGTAACACCACAAATCGACTATTCAAGTCCAAAGGCTATGATTGGCTTTTTGAATTACCTACAAGGTCAAATAGATCAAAAAGACACCATCATTGAAGATTTAACACCAAAAGCCATGGCTCTTGAAAGCTTACAGCGTCATAATGGACTCTTTGGTCTTACAGAAGCCGCTAAAATACTCGAGATGCAACCAAAACAATTCATTCTCTTCTTACAGCAAAAAGGTTGGGTTTACAGACGAGCAGCAGGTGGAAATTTGCTACCGTATCAAGACAAAATCCAAAAGAAACTTATGGATTGTCCAACTATCACACTTCAAACCGCAAATGGAATAGAAAAGGTCATTCCTTGCGCAAAAGTCACAGCAAAAGGAATTGGTGTGCTGTCTCAAGAGCTTAAAAGACAAAGCATGCATTAAGAGGAGGTTATTATGATAAAAAAGAAATACAAACTGACTGATGAGACAATTAAAGTTGATAGAATAACGCTTTACCGTATCCGTGCATTAAAAGACTTTGGAGATGTTAAAAAAGGTGATCTTGGTGGCTTTGTAGAGAGTGAAAGAAATCTTAGCCATGATGACAATTGTTGGGTTGGTGATGAGGCGTGGGTTTATGAAAATGCATATGTCTATGAAAACGCTAAGGTTTATGAAGATGCCGAAGTCTATAATAACGCAAAAGTTGGTGGTAATGCCATAGTAGCTGGCAAAACAGCATTTTATGGAAGTGATGCTATCTTAAGGTAGGGGCAAAAACCATGGAAAAGAAATACAAACTGACTGATGAAACAATTGAGTTTGATGGCAAAACCCTTCACCGTATTCGTGCTTTAAGGGATTTTGATGATGTTAAAGCAGATGACCTAGGCGGTTTTATACAAAAAGAAGACAATCTAAGTCATGATGGCAATTGCTGGATTGGGGATTATGCAAAAGTCTATGGTAATGCCAAGGTTTTTGGTAATGCTAAGGTTTACGAAAATGCACAAGTTTACGGTTATGCACATGTTTACGGCAATTCTCGTATTTATGGCAAAGCAGAAGTTTTCGATGAACCATGCATTTACGGTCATGCAGAAGTTTACGGTGATG
>NZ_JBHIRE010000037.1:0-7405 GCF_042196885.1 Bartonella sp. AA86SXKL
CGCAAGATAAGCTTATACATACCGGATTCAGAGGCTTGGACATCTGTTACCACGAAGTGCTCTTGAGAGGGGGCTTTGTTATTTTCAGGAGAGATGATCACAATACTATCTTGAGGTTTTGGTGGTATTCCCCCGATGTCATTGATACAAAGATCAAGTTCCTTTTTTGCGATTGTCGTAGAGATTCTGCCACCGGCGTCCGATTCCGAATGTTTAATGGTGTAAATCGCTGTAATTTGAAACGATTGTTGATTGTCCTTTCGCGTGTAGATGACGGGCTGCCCAAAGGTGTTGCGTACATCTTTAACCATTTGATTTAGCAGCCCGTGCCATCGCATGTTATTTCGCTCCTATAACTGCTTTGAACAGCATTTCAGGACGCGTGCAAATGTAAAGCGGATAGCTATAGACCTCCGGCTTTACCCATGCATTACGGTCGTTATCAACGATCAACATGGTGTAGAGCGGTTTTCCAACCGTGTTGGCAAAATCCAAACTTTCTCCCGGTGCAAAGGTTTTTTGAAACACTCCCGGTGCATTGGCAGGCAAGAATTGACATTCATCCGGCTTAATGCCTATGGCGCGCTTTGTTCCAGCCTTCGCACTCACATTATAGTTGTGAATACTCCGGTAATTAATGAAAGTCACACCCGCAAAGTCAAAACTACCAAAGCTCCCAGAGCCAATCGAACTTGGTGTTGCAACACCTCCAGCACTATTTAAAGTTTGTGCAAGAGCTGTGTTGAGATAGGTTTCACGAATTGTTTTATGGTTTTTCAACTTGGAAAAGAATTCATTTCCACAAAGCCCAATAATGCGTGAACGATCAGAAAAAGCTCCTTTTGAAGCTTCAATCATTTTCATAATGACTTGATCAACATGGTCCGCAACATTGGTTGTCTCATTATTTAATTTAAAGTCAATCGGCTTTGGTGGTGCGATTTCCCATTCCTTGTACCAATCGACAATAACAGAGCCATCGGCATCAAGTACCACCCCTTGAACAGCGCCAAGTTGCATGTTTTCCCATGTCAATTCGATTTCAGAAATCAGTTTCTTTTGTTTTCTGGCAATATATTTCATTGCTGTCTCGAGTTGATCTTCTGTCCCAAATTCACGCCGGTTTTGGATTTCCTCTGATTTCACGGTATCACTTTTGGCAATCCGTGTTGTTTTGAAAAACCGAAGATTACGACCCTCTCTATCACCTTCTGCCAAAGGTGCGCCACGTTCACTGGTTTGAATAAGCGAAAATGTATTATCACGCCGTTCAATCCCAACCACTGTGGTACTGGTTTCAACTTCTTCAAAGAGATTAAGAGAACTTACAAGACCAGGTTGAAACTCATAGTTTTCAATGGCTTTCATCATTGTGATGCTTGAGAAAGCATCATGTTTAAAAAAATTCATATCCATGTGTGCATTCTCCTATCGCAATAGAATGTTGTTTTTGTCTTCTAAAGACTGAATGGCTGCTTTCTTTTGCTCATCCGTGATGGCATCTGGCCATAGCAGTTCAGAAGCTTTTACAGTGCATAAGCGTGCTGTAATCACGGCACGTTGATCTGCTTCTGTTGCGTCAATAGTGGCAAAAGAAATCCCCGCAGGGATTTGACTGCCATCTGCTGCTGCTGGATTAAGGGGGGTATATTTTTGTGATGCTGTAATTTTCCCCATGACAGTTCCAGCTTCAATGAATGCTCCTGATGCAAACAGCACTTCTTCATTTGACATATCGGGGTCGTAGGGTCCAAGATAAGCGCCATTGCGTACGTCGTCATAAATAATATTCGTCATTTCACTGCCCTCCAAGCTGCTTCCCATTTTGCATAAATCTTTGCCTTGCTCGTCCCATCACTATGAGGGGTATAAGGCGAGACTTTTAAAGACGCGCTTTGAGAGCTAGCAGCCGTCAACACACACTGGCGTGCTTTCTCGACACTCATACCGTTTTGAATAGCTTTTGCTGCGTCAAAAGAAACGCCTAAGTGCTTTGCTTGCCTTTCAAGGGTTGTTAGTGCTTTTGCGCGCTTTCTTTCTTTTTCAAGAGCAGCTTTTATGTTTTCCTGCTTGTCCTCATTGTCTTCATCTTCATCTTCGTTTTCTTCGTCGTCAAAGATTTCGGCGTTTTTGTCGATGTCACTATCGTCTTCGTCCTCTTCCTCGTCATTGATGATGTCGACGATCTTTTCGTCATCCTCTTCTTCAGCGCGGTATTGTGTGCGTGCCATGTGTTTTGTCCTTCTTTTTCTGTTGATGTTGGGTTTTGTGATATGGAATCCGTTAAGGCTTCCAAAGCTTGCGCAAGGGTGCCCTGCGCATCTGCTAATCCAAGCGTGATCGCTTGGGTGCCTATAAAAGTTTCTGCTTTTGTGTCACGAATTGCAGCAGCATTTAAGCGTCTGTTTTGCGCCACCAAATCGACAAACATCTCGTAGAGCAGGGCGCAATCGGCTTGCATTTTTATCTGTGCTGTATCGCTCAAGGGTTCATGAGGATTGCCATGGGTTTTGTGATCACCTTCAAAGACAAAGGTCCATTTATGCCCGTGTTTTTCATCTGCACGGGATTGGTCAAGATGGGCACAAACAACCCCAATCGAGCCCACAACCCCTGTGCGAGCTACCCATATTTGAGAAGCAGAACAAGCAATGGCATAAGCCGCTGAACAAGCAAACTCATTGGCATGTGCCCAAATGGGCTTGTCGTATTGTTTTGAGAGTGTTTGAAACTCTTCAACCAAATCAAACACACCACCGGCTTCTCCACCGCCGCTGTCAATATCAAGTAAGACAGCACGAACATCAGGTTGTGCAATGGCTTCACGAAAAGAAGCCCTTAAACCTTCATAAGAAGTCAAACCCGATAAAGCCCCAAGCCATGCACCGCGGCGTACAAGCGTGCCATGAACCGGTATTATGGCAACATTGTTTTGTACTACATAAGTTTCAGGGGGTCTTAAAGCCGTTGTATCCCCTTGCGCAAAAGCCCCAGGGGCAAACTTTTCTCCCTCAAAAAGCCGTGGAGCAAGAGCATTGAGAATAATATCAAGCTTTGTGGAGGCAAGCATGTGTGGAACTCCAAAAAGCCGTGATGCCAAAAACGGCATGTCGAGATTATTCACCATTTGTCTGCGCCTTACTGCCTTGGTTGTTTTCATAAGTCTCAGAAGTCTCTGAATCTTCATCATCAATCGCTTGATTTTCACCAGAAGGCGCTGCCATATCCGTGTCAAAAGATAAGCCGCGCGCACGAGCGTCTGTGTGCTCTTCTTGCAGTTCGGCATGAATGCTGTCGATATCAAAGCCGCGCTCGGCAAGTGCCATGCGTCGTGTTTTCAAGCCTGCACGGATTTCTTCTTTTTCCGCTGAGATATCCTTGTTTGGATCAATCATTTCAAGCGGGGGTGCAAAGCTTTCACATTGAAGCCATGGCAAGGAATTTTCTTCCCACCCTGGCAAATTGACACATCCAGAAAGCACTGCCATTTCAACAAAACGCTCCCAAACAATGCGGTTAAACTGAAAGGCAATAATATGTTCACGCCATTGTTTGACGTGCCGTCTAAACTGAATGATAGAGGTACGCACATTAGAAAAATTCCCCCGCGTAACGTCTCCAGTCACAACGGCATAAGGCATATTAAGTGCTGCACAAATTTTCAAGATATTGCGAAATTGAAAAGCCTCGTAAGAACCACCAACCTCAACAGGGGTTGAAAATGTAATTTGTTTTTCGCCATCGACCATGTTGACCGATCCAGGATAAATTTTATCCACGTCAGGTGCCTCTTCAGTCTTCTTTGGGGGCGTCGTTTGCTCACGATTTTCCTCTAATGCCGCATCATGAGATTCCTTTCCTGTAATAAACACCGCAAAAAGAGCCGCTGTCCTTTTTCGATCAAGTTCTGCATCATCATAGGATTCGAGTTGAAAGATCTTTGTCATACAGCGCGTTATTTTTGGAGAACCGCGCAATTGTCCAGCAATCCGGCGCTCTTTGATATGAATGACCATTTCAGCAGGCACACGTATGCGTTCTTGACTCTCAAAGACTGTGTTGAAAGGGCAATCATCATAGGGGTGATGTTCCCAGAAATGATAAGCAACGCGCTTACCACTGGCATTAAATTCAATCCCCATACGAATGTAATTGCCTTCAATCTCAGCCGGTCCATTGTAGGAAAGGTCCAACATTTCGGTGGGATAAACTTGTAATTGAAGCGGTACACCAGAGCGTCCGTAGAGATCAACATAATGTAATCTTACAAAGCATTCTCCGGTTAGAAAGACCTCTCGTGCAATGGTTGCTTGAAGTCCATAAAAATTGGCATCTTCATCATAGTCTGCTTCATCAACCCATTGCCACCATAAGTCTAAAAGCTTTTTCTTTTCTTCTTGAAAACCTTCAATACGAGGATAGGGTTTAATCCCATCACTAACAGCCGCAGAGACCCATTCTTCTGTTGCAGACCCATAAAGAGATTCATTGTCATAAAGCCATCTTGAACGAGCAACAATGGTATCACCGCATTCCTCAATGGCTTTATTGATATGTTTTTTGGCGGGGTCAAAACCACCCATACGGCGGCTTTTGCTTGCCGCTTCAAAATGGGGATTGTGTTGACGAGAAATTTTAAAAAAGCCCGTGAGTTTATTGATAAAGCCAGCCATTAATAGCCTCGTGATATATTAAAATAGAAAACGCGTGAACGCTTGCGCCCTTCAAGGTTGGCTATTTGTGTGTTCAGCATCTCAAGCGCTCTGCGCAGTTCCTCAACAGAGCGGTTGCTTACTTGCTTATCGCCATGGCGCACCGATTGTGCTCCCGAATAAAGAGCTTCTTCAATTTGTTCACGCCGCCTTTTTAAGTTTTCAAGTCTCTCAATTTTGCTGTTAATTGGTTCTAAAGTTTCACCCACAAATTACCTCCAATCCCCTCGCATATAAGGATTCATCATTGTTCTGAATGGCTTCTTTTGAGGCTGTGCTGTCTGAGATCTTCTTGGAGAAGGAGAGGGCACATGTTCTGATGTTGGCTGTTCTAAAGCGCCTTCAATTTTAAGTTTTTCCAGACGCTCTTCTAAGATATCAACTTCTCGATTAAGGTTTATTCCCGCCGAAATCAGACCTTGTAAAGCCGCATAAGCATAGACCCTACAGTCCAAGGCTTCGTTTCTTGCCTTTTCACTTTTTTGCCATTCAATACGCTTGAAGCCTTTGAAATATTTGATGACTTTTCTTTCAGCGGTTAGCTGGTCAAAATATTCCTGGTCAAGGCTTTTGTGAAAGTGTGTTGCACCAGCCCCTGATGCTTCAGGTCCCGATTTTTTAAACCGTGCCGTGATAATATCTTTTGCCGCGTCAACACCAACAATATAGAGATTAATCTGCCCCTTATTGTTTTTGCTTGGTCGGCGTGGCCATACCGCACGCCATCCCGCTTGCCCCTTAATGCCCCAGATACGCCGCCCTTCACGCGGGCGCACATAATTATAAACCGCCTGTGTATGTCCACCACCGGTATCAATACAAGCTGCTGTTATCCTAATCCCCTCTTTATAGCCTGGATGCGGCCAACGTTTTGCAAGATATTCATCCAGCTGGTCCCATACTTCAAAAGAAGAGGGATCACCAAGGATCACTTGATAATCAATATGCCAACTTTCTTCACTACGCCCCCATCCCACCACTTCAAGTTCCAAGCGGTCATTTTGCACATCAATGCCTGCTGTCAACACGACGGATTGTTCTGGTGCAAGGGGATAATCTTCGCGTTTTGCATAGAGGCTGTCTGGATCAACAACTTCACCTGTTCTGTCCTCCCATGGCTCTCCAAGCACTGTGTTAATAAAAACTTGCAAAAGAGCAGGGTCTTCTTTGGCTCTTAAAAATTCGCGCGCACAATCGCCCCAAGTCAGCCATGGCGAATAAAGCGCTGAAATATGGTAAGAACGCAGACGAGGCTTACTTGACTCCTGTGTTGCGATCCAGCAAGCACCGTTTTCTTCTGCCATTAAGGTGGACTTACGATGTTCGGCATGTTCATGACCACAATGCGCACAAACAAAAACAGCTTTTTCGGGGGCGCCTTTTTGCCACTTGATTTGTGACCAAACAATCGGCTGTAGTGTACCACATGCATCACAAGGCACGTTGTAATATCGCTGGTCTCCTAGTACAAAATCCTTGGCAATACGGCTTGTGTCACGGTGTGTCGGCGTGGACAATTTAAAAATTTTACGTTGAATAAAAGCAGAGGTTCGTTTTTCAGCAATTGTTACAGGATCGCCTTCATTATCGACATTCAATGGGTAAGCATCGACTTCATCCAAAACCAAATAGCGAATAGGAGAAGAACGCAATCCAGCAGCACTATTTGCTCCTGTAATCATCAATGTCCCCCCATAAAATTCCTTTGAAAACATGGTATTACCACTGTCTCTTGCACGAGCAGGAGCAATGCGTTCACTTAAAGCAGGGCTAGCTGAAATCATCGGATCAAGACGAGACTTTGACAGTTTCTTAGCGGTCTCAACTGTCGGCATCACATAAAGGGCAGGTCCTGGACTATGATGAATGGCATAACCACAAAAGTTCAATGCTGCTTCCGACATTCCAATCTGAGCCCCCTTCATCACAACCGTTGTTTCAGTCGGATCATAAACAGAAAGATTATCCATGATCTCTCGTAAATAGGGGGTACGTATAGTCCTCCATAATCCAGGCTCAGCACTCGTAACTGTGCTCAAATAACGATTTTTATCAGCCCACTGGGAAACAGTATAAGGCGGGTCAGGACGGCGTCCTTCATTCGCATAGCAAAAAAAGAGCCCAGCATCAGAGGACGAGGGCAAAGCATCACTTATCATGTTCTGGATTCTCTTCTAAAATGTTGGGATCGTGAAAAGAAACAGGGACGACATTTTCCACTAAAGCTTTGCGCATATGATGATCGATAGCTCCAATAAGGCTCGCAGCATCACATCCCACTTGCGCCGCAATTTCAGTACCAAAGCGATAGGCAAAATTGAGCATTGTATCTCGATGCGCTCTTCCAAAGTTCCATGCTTCTTTTCTCACTTCTTCACGATCAACAGTGGTTTCGCGTAACTTTTCCAGAGCAATTTTTTCTTTTGCTAGCGCAACTTGCATTCGCTCCAGTTTTATCTTGTATTCATTGGCTCCATCTGTGGAGGCTTGTTTGATCTTTGTCCGTACCTTTCCATCAGGCGCTAAAAATGGGGGTGGGCGCTTTGTTGGATTCTCATTCCAGATGGCTGTTGCAAGGGCTTCATTGACAGAACCATCTTCAAAAAGAGCCGCATCAAATTTACCTGTCTTTATCCGAGAAACCACTGCATTATGTGAAACACCCATCTTCTTCGCAAACGCACGAACCGATA
>NZ_JBHIRE010000039.1:0-6511 GCF_042196885.1 Bartonella sp. AA86SXKL
CCTATATCTTCATCATACAAACAGCGGTGTGCCTTGGCTTTCTAGGAGCTGGTTTTGTAAAAGTGCATCACACCCAAAGCACACTGTTTATCATTGGCATCTTAGGTTTTATCTTGAACAGTGTCGTGCAAAAAAAGGGACTTAATGATAGTTAGCGGACTATGTCATCTTTCTATCTAACCGGCCAAAACTTTCCATCTTCACAGTGCGTTCAATTTCACTGAGTCTACGTTGGAGACAACGGAGAAGCTCGTTACACCATTCGTACAGATCGGAATTTTCCCGACAAGTAGTCTTGCTTCCTTAAAACCGTTATAGTTACAGCCGCCGTTTACTGGGGTTTCAATTCAATGCTTGCACATCTCCTCTTAACATTCCAGCACTGGGTAAACGTCAAACCCTATACATCGGGATTTGGAGTCTCTCCCATGTTCATGACTAAAGTGGTACAAATACCCGTGTGTATCTTACGTTAACTTAACAGATTAATTATCCGTAATTGCCTTTACAAGACACTTTTTATTTGTTACATAATGGGACACTATTCGATAATTGGTTATCAGTTCTTTAAATAAATTATATTCCCACAATCACCATAATAGAATGCGGGGGGGAGGATTGAGTGTGAGTTTACAAAAAGAAATAGACGTAATGAACCGTCTTTCGTTTTCTATAAGGGGACAATCGGAAAACTGCTCTCGTTTAATTGCGATGAAGCAACATCTTATGATCGGTATAAGTCCGTTCAACACAAGGTTTTCAGAAAAATATATCACTGAGCTCATATGTTGGGCTGCAAAGAAATTCAAAGATATTGACGTATTGCTCCCAGATATAGAATCAGCCATGCTTCTTATATTAGCTTCTGGATCAACTAAGGCTAAAGCAGAGAGGAAAACAAAAAAAGAGCTCAATCGCATAAGACGCATATTATATAATATTCATGATTCTTATAATTTAGAAAAATCATTTCGCATTCTTGACTTCTCTCAATACAAGCAGTTGAACGTCGGGCAAAAAGCGTGGGATTATCAATTGAAGAAACAAAGAATTTAGAAACAACAAATATTTCTCTTGAATATATTTTTGATGAAATCCCTTTCTACGTAAATAGCCCATCTTTACTTAATAGAGAAAACTCAGTTTTAGCTTACCATCGTGAATGGCCGGTTGGAGAATTGTTGCTCAATGGTGAACAACCTCTCTGTGTTGATAAACAACAAGGTCACGGAATTGTTTCGATATGTACGCAAACTTATGAGAAGAACCAGTTTATGATTGAAGATTCAGGGGAAAATGAATGATGCGCAACGTTATTAAATTCAACGTTATGGACAAAAATTTCCAAAAAAATCCATACAATATATACCAAACTGTACATTCTTCTAACTCTGTTCTTTGGGATGAAAATCTTAAAGCTTATTTTTTTGGCCACTATGAAAATGTCAGCGCAATTTTGAAGGATACCCGCTTTACAACAGCGCCCTTAGCCGTTCGAGCAGAGCCGGTAATGGGCGATCGCGTATTGGCACAAATGGAAGGGCATGAGCACCATAGCAAGCGGCACGCCATACTTTCAAAACTTACTGGAAAAATGTTCCGCACGCACTATACTAAAATTATTGAAGAAATAATAGACCAGCTTCTCGTGCCGCATCTTGCAAAAGGGAAAATAGATATTATAAATGAATTCGGTAAAGACTATAGTGTGCTTGTTACATTAATGGTCTTAGGCCTACCAATAGATCGCTACAAGGATATATCCATGTGGCATAAGGGAGTTGCATCTTTTGTCACCAGCCTAAACCAATCAGATGAGGAAAAAGAATTCAGCTTATCGTGCAGCAAAGATATCATCTCTTATTTAACACAACTTATAGAAGAATGGGACAAAAATTCATCAGAAGATTTAATCTCTGTTTTATGCCAGAAAACAAATGATGCTAATAGCATGACAACTTCTGAAATAGTTGCTCTCGTCCTTAACATGTTATTGGCCGCCATAGAGCCTGCTGATAAAACATTAGCTTATCTTTTTTATCATTTACTCACACACCCAAATGAATTAGAAAAAATCCAAAATGACAGGAGACTTCTTGGCGATGCAATTACAGAAACACTGCGCTTGACTTCTCCCGTTCAGCTTATACCACGCCAAACCAATCAAGCGATAGAGTTCGCAGGAGTCACATTACCAGCCGACTCTCTTGTTTTTTGTATGATTGGAGCAGCTAACCGTGATCCTGATATTTTTGTGAACCCCAATCATTTTATACCAGAACGTAAACGGGGCAGTAAAACTGGGGCGGGTCTCATAAGGACCGCAAACCATTTAGCCTTTGGAGCAGGCGTGCACGTTTGTGTAGGTTCTGCTTTTGCTCTCATGCAGATTGAGTTGACGGCAAATAGACTCCTCGATAAACTCATTGACATCAGCTTAACTGATGGCTTCATTTTGGAGGAAGAGGGATTATATACAAGGGGACCATCAGCGCTCCCAATCACATTTATCCCAATATCAAAACCACAGCCATCACAAACACATGTTAATTTTTAAAAGTCTGGGAATGGGGCGGGGACAATATTTTAAAGAATATCAACAGGGGGCATAATAATGCAAAAGGTAGATTCCTATACAAAAACAGAAAGGTATGTCATATATACCGTCATTATTTCCAGCATACTTCCTCTGCTGGACGGGAGCATTGTCAATGTCATCCTTCCTAACCTTGCGCATTATTTTTCAGTCGGAGAAAATAATATACAATGGGTTGTAACATCCTATTTTCTCGCCACCGTTCCAGGGCTGCTAATGGCCGCTTTTGTGCAAGGAAGAATAGGTATCAAAAGCACTTGGCTTCTTGCAAGCTTCATTTTTATGCTTGGATCACTGGGGGTAGGATTAAGCTATAATTTTCCAACTATTATATCTGCCCGTATCGTTCAAGGTTTTGGGACCGGTCTTTTGCTGCCCCTTAGCCAAACCATCATTGCCTTACAATTTGGACAGACACGCGTGCGCCAAGCCATGGGCACCATAGCCGTACCAACAGTTTTCGCTCCTGCCTTTGGTCCGCTGGTAGGCGCCTCGCTTGCTCAGTATGTGTCTTGGCGTTTGTTATTTTTTATCAATATTCCGCTTATTTTATTGGCACTCACCCTTGGAGCAAAACATTTAAAGAGCAACGAAACAACAAAAACAAAATTTAACTTATTTGCTTTTTTAGCGTTTTCCATCTCCCTTCTTTCGTTTTTTTACCTCACAGAAGCCAGAAATATCAATAACCACAACGCCCTCTTTATCCTAGCGCTTATAGCCGTGATATCTCTCATATTATTCATTGTTTCTAATCAGAAAGCAAAAAACAAATTAATCGTCTTTAGCGGATTTCAAAATGCGCGCTATACATTGCTCATGATCATGGGGCTCGTTGCTTCATTTCTTTTTTATAGCTTCCTCGTTTATTTCCCACTAGCCGTTGCCATGGGAGGAAACTATGAAAAGAGCCTTCTCATCATCGGTGCCCTCCTTGCTCTGCAAGGAGTAGGTGCGTGGATTGGCAGGAAATTTATTTACCAAAAATGGAAAGAAAAATCTCCCTTTTTCATGATAGGAATTGGTTTAGTGATATCAAGCTTTGGGTTATTATGCTTCGGCTATAATATAAGCATGGATGGACTGGGATTCTTGCTAAGAGGCATAGGACTTGGCATCGCCACCATTGTCTGCCTTTCCGCCCCCATCCAATATGTCAACAGTTTATACGTCAAAGATACAGCCGTTATCACACGCATATTACAGCAAATAGGTGGTGCCTTAGGGGGTATATTCGCTGGCTTTTTGATCCATTCGCTGACAGAAGAATCCCTGTCCTTAAACCAAACATATATCGTATTCTTCATATTCTCTATCGCTGCATTTTTACTGTTTTACCTAGCCCTCCTCTTATCGCGTAAAGAGAAGAATTTTGATTTATGATATGCTTTATTTGAACACCCTATCCATAACATTGGCAATGGCATATAAAATCATACAGCATTTACCACTTTTCGAGAAACCAACACACTGAGACATTGAACACAGCCTTCATCATTTTTATGAAAGAACACTAAACCGATAAGCTCCTTAAGCTCTAAAATTGATCACCTCCAGTAACGTACGGTGTTTGTAATTTTATGATACCTCTGTGCTTTTAAATCCCTCTAAAAACCTCTTGAAATATGGGATTTTCTGATCAGACCTTTGCAAAGATCCACGAAATTAAGCACGCGTTTCAATGCGGAATAGTTCCATAAATGCGCTAACAGACGCCCTACAGAACCAGCATAGAATATAGAACCCACAATGCCCCCAAATGCTGACCATCTTCTGCCACGCATCGCGATGCAAAAAATCGCACTGTATTGCAAACTTGATAATGTTATTCCCCCCTTTTCAAAGTCATTGAATCACTATGCTTTCATAATCACAATAGGTTCAAATGAAACTGAAGCGACAAAAACAGCTGGTAAAGCAGCATCTTCTCTCCATTTCATTGTTAACTGTCATAACAAATCTCCCCCGCTTTAATAAAAAAGCCCTCTCTCATTGAGAAAGAAATTTTAAAAACATTGAAAATCATGAAGCACGATGACAGACCGCAAACCATCTCTAAAAAGACTGTTTCTTGATTTTCACAGCGTACTCTTAGATTTCTCTAACATTTTCCTGCCTTTAAATTTTCCTTATAAGTTTTACGGACAAAAGAAGCTTTTCAGAACTCTTTTACACATAACTTCATTGCTTCAAGCTCCCTTACAGACACGATAAACGTTTATATTTTCATCTCTACCAAATACGCGAGATTAACAGCGGATATCATGAAAACAGTCTTTTTATAGAAAACAGTAAGCTTTAACGGAATAAACGAGATTTTAAACTAGCCTCCCGCATTACTCATTACTCGATACCGGTTATGCAAATAAAGAGCGCCATCTACTTTTTCTGACAAGCAAAGAACACACACAACATTTAGTAACATGCCATTATTGAAATTCTTGTCACAAAACCTTCCGTTCAGGGATTATGCGCATTGCCTACTTCCTTCTCTCCAATAAACAATCTGCCAATAAAGAATGCTATTGCAGTTACGATAATACAAAATTATACTTCTGTTCTCATTCTATATTTTTCGAATTATCACACATTATTCCCCCCTTCACTGTTATAACAATGAAAGGAGAAAAAATAAAACACAATATGGCATTTATCTTTCACAAATCTTATATAAGCCACAAAATTGTTGCGCGACCTTCTATACAAGGTCAGGCAATAAAATCATACTCTAAAAACCACTCCACACCACTTTTTGATATTATAAAGCCATAAAATGCAATTATCGTCTCCGCAAAAAATATCTCAGAAAAACAAAATCCCTCCTGTAATCATTGGACTACTTCCTCCAATGTTTGCGTACCATTATACGTGTAAGGAGTTAAATAACTTGTTTATTGCATCATTTGCTCCTTCTGAGATTCCAGAAGGTACAAAATCCGAAAAAGTTAAAGCATGGCTACGTGCAATCAATGTGGAATGCGAAGAACCGCTTGAAGTCCTTGGTAACTTGCTTGGGGATTTTTTAGAAAAAGAATATTATGACCCAGACCCAAGCGGATTAAATCCATCATTATATGAAAAAATTTTACAGTTACAAAAAGTTAGCGGATTGTTTTGAGGATTTGGCTATACAGGCTACACATAAGACAAAAGAAGAGATGACATAAGAGCCAAGAAAATCTGAGTTTAGATTTAATCCTTGAGCGCCCTTTAAGTGTGTGGACTTACGTACCTTAATGGCTTTTACCTCCCCCCTTGCTTCCGAAGGTGCATGATGATTAGTAGCACGCCTCTTGAGTTTTTATTTGGGTTTTGTACGCGAGAAGAGTTTCGAGTGATTAGCATTGCATTCCGATGCGTTTAGACGCTACACCTGCTTTTTCCTGCTTTTATTTTTAGAGATTGATGATATTTTTTGTTTTGCAGTACTAAGAAGAGCTTTTAGATTTATCGTTTTAGAAAGAAGAAAGCATTCTCTACCTGCCTCTGCCTACCACTGCTTCATTAGTGGCATGCCTCTTATTAGTCCTATTGCATTCTTTTACGGGTCGGATCAGAGATCCGATCCAGCCCTAAAGCTGCTCCTAGGTCTTTGTGCGTTTACGGGCAACTAGTTTTTTTACTGTTTTGATAGAGCTTCTATGAGAAAAGTGTAGCAGAAAGGGGAACTTATGTAGGTAAATTACTGACTTTTCCTAGTATAGGGAGAAGTTTGAATAAAGATTTATTCTATAACATTTTTCATGACGTGCATTTTTATATTTTCACGGGATATCATGGGCGTCTTGTCATGTTAAGAGGCCATGTAATCTTTATGGGAGTATTAGTCTTTGAATATTGGTTGCGGGGGCAGGATTTGAACCTGCGGCCTTCAGGTTATGAGCCTGACGAGCTACCGGGCTGCTCCACCCCGCG
>NZ_JBHIRE010000040.1:0-6405 GCF_042196885.1 Bartonella sp. AA86SXKL
TAAGATGAGAGAATCTTACGTTATTCAGGGTTCTCATTCAATATGAATAACGCTAGATTATGATTATAAATCAATGCCTTGAACGCTTGTTGAATGCCGTTGGTTTGAAAGCGAGCGATATTACAAAGCGCCCGATTTAAGCACTGGAGAACTTCGTGATTATAGCGAGGAAGAATTTAAGCAGCTCCAGTGCATGATGCCCGATATCCAAGGGGCAGCTTTCAATAAAAAGGTCGTAAAACGTGCTTTTTTAGGGAGAAAATTGCTTGAATCCCCTGATCAACCTTTGGTTCCAGCGGGTCAATTGGGTTGGGAGTGTATAACAGGGTATTTTGATAAGATAGAACGGCAATTTTATGGGGTTGTCCGTCCGACAAAAGATCCACAACGATGGGCGAATAAATATTTTAGTCAAGTGATGTATATCCTTAATAGCCAATCCAAAGGGGGGCTTATTGTCGAGGAAGGGGCGTTTAAGGACATCAGGCAGGCTATGCAAGATTGGGCGCGGGCTGATGCGTTGCTAGTTGCTGAAGATGGCGCTCTTGCAGAAGGCAAGATACAACCAAAGCCTGTAGCACAGTTTCCAGAGGGCTTTTTCCAGCTGTTTAATGAAGCTAAGGAAGCAATTAATCAGGTGACGGGTTTATCACCCGAATTCATTGGTACAAGGGAAGTGACACAAGCGGGTATTTTGGAGGCACAACGACGCCAATCCAGTTTAAATCTGCTTGCTTGTCTGTTTGATGGTTTACGTTTGTACCGCAAGCGGCAAGGTAAGATTATTTTGCACTTGATACAGAATTACTTGTCCGATGGTCGTTTGGTACGGATATCTGGTGAGGAGAATGCGCAATATATTCCATTGACGCGTGAAGAAGTAACGAGTGTCGAGTATGATATTGTAGTTGATGATGCGCCAACCAGCCCGAATGAGAAAGAGCGCACCTTCGGTATCATCACACAGCTGCTCCCATTGCTTCAAAATGCCATTACGCCGGATATTATGCTTGATCTACTTCGTTACTCACCCTTGCCTGCGTCATTACTCAATCGTGTCAGTGAGAAGTTCCAACAGCAACAAATGGCACAACAACAGCAGATGGATCCCGAGCAGGAAATGAAGTTGCAGGAAAAGCAACAAGACTTAGAGACGAAAGCACAGATGCATCAGATGGATTTGCAACAAAAGCAGATTGATCTTTTTGTGCATCAAGAGAGAGCAAAAACAGACGCAGAACTGATGAAGCAACGCTATGAGATTGAACGGCAGAAGCTTCTCAATGATCAGGCACACAATCAGATTATGCGAGAGCGAATAGCATTACACAGAGGTATGCATAGTTGAGAAAGGTGAAAGAATGAATGCAGAAATGAATGAAGCTATGAATGAAGATTACAGAGTTGGAGCACCGGTCTTTGATGATGAGAGCTCTTTTGATGCTGGCACTTATGATGGTGAAACGATTGATAATGATGATGTCACCTCTCCAGAGCCGGTTGCACAGCCCGTTGAAAAACCTTCAGAGATTGTTCCTAGTATAGAACAGCAGCGTATGGAGCAACAAGCCAAACAAGCCCGTGAAGCGCTTGTCAAGTTTTATGAACCCCAATCCCAGACGCCAATGGTTGAAGGTGAAAATGCACCCCCAGACCCTACACAAGACATTATTGGCTATATGAGTTGGATGGGAAAAAAGATTCGAGAGCAGGATGCGTATATTAGGGAACAGAAAGAAGCGCTAAGACAAGCTGAGGAACAGCAGCAGCACGATATGCGTCTTGGTGAATTTTTTAATAATTCTGTTAAGTCGTTTCAAAATAAATCCAGTGATTTTGATGCCGCGGCAAATTTTCTTTATGAGGCACGCGCAAAGGAATTGAGTTCTTGGTCATCACTTTATCCTGAGTATGGACAACAAAACACAATAGATGCGATTATAAGAGATCAATTGCATGCGCTTGTAGCGACTTGTGCACAAAGAGATCTCAATCCGGCAGAAGAAATTTATAGAATAGCACAAAACCTTGGCTATCAGAACCAAGCAGTGCAAGCGAATAATCAAGTTGCAGAACTTCAAAGTCGGCAGAATTCTGCGAGAACCTTAACGGCATCTGGTGGAGGGGGCGTGACGGGTCCACTTTCATGGGAAACGATGGACGCTATGACGGATAAAGAGTTTCAAGCGTGGTACAGTAATCCAAAGAACCGAGTGCTTATACGCAAATTGAGTGGTGCAGATGATGAAGATTAAGTGAAAGACTTTTAGAGAATAAGCCGCCTTTGGTGCGGGTTGGTGGTCCGGCTTTAAGCCGGTTTTTTTATAGCAAAGAAAGGTGAAATAAATGGCAACAACACATATAGGGATTAATGATCCCCATGCGTTAAAAACATGGGCGAGAATTCTTGATGCGGAGGTCTCCAAAGCAACTCCTATTGCTCCTTTGATGGGGCAGGATTCCAATAGCATTATTCAGGTGAAAACAGAGACGCAAAAAGGCAAAGGGGATTGTGTAACATTTAGTCTGCGAGCTCAGTTATCAGGACGTGGTGTGAGTGAGGGTGAAACCCTTGAAGGCAATGAAGAGGCACTACAATTCCTTCATGATAAACTGTATATCAATGAACTTTATCATGGAACAAGAATTGCCAATGAAGGCACTATTGATAATCAGCGCACATTGTTTAATTTGCGCGAAGAAGCCAAAAACAGTTTATCAGATTGGTATGCGGACCGTTTGAGTTTGATGTTTTTCGTTCACGCTTGCGGTTATACAGCCAACAGGCTTAATTTTGAGGGAGAACTGGTTGATCTTGATCCTCTTTTTTGGGGCTTTAATGCACCATTAGCTCCAAGCAGTAAGCGCATTGTGCGACCAGAAGCAAAAACCAAGGATGAAGAGCTTACAGAAAAAGCCAAACACAGCTTTAATCTTAAATTGATAGATGAAGCGGTTCAGTGCGCTAAGCTAGCGAATCCTAAAATTAGACCGGTTCGCGTGAATGGCGAGAGTGTTTATGTGTTGTATTTGCATCCCATTCAGGTGACACAATTGCGCACTAATACAGAGACGGGTCAATGGCTTGATATTCAGAAAGCTGCTTATACCGGTTCGCGTTCCAAAAACCCAATCTTTGATGGTTCTCTAGGCATGTACAACGGTGTGATTTTACGTGAATCAGAGCATGTCACCAATGGTGTTAAATCCACGGATAGTACACGTCTTGCAGGTGTGCGCCGTGCTGTTTTGCTTGGAGCGCAAAGTGTCGTTATGGCATTTGGTAAGAGTTACGGTAAGACCCGCTATAAAATCGAAGAAGAAACCTTCGACTACAAACGCGAATACGGTTTTGGAGTGCATACAATTATGGGCATGAAGAAAACGCGTTTCCAAATGCCCGGAAGAGCACAAGGAGCCCAAGATTTTGGAACGATAGTTATCCCCACCTACAGCGGTGAAGTTGAGTGATGAGGAAAGGAAATAGGACATGGTAGATGGCGTAACAGGACACTTACACGGCAGAGATCTTCATACACATCAGGTCAGTTTTTTGCGTTTGAATATCTCGCATAAAGATAAGCATTTGACGCGCAAAATCGGGACTTTACCGCGTGGTGCAATGATCCTTTCGATTAAAGCGTTTGTGAAGACAGCGTTTTCGGATGCGAAATTAAAGATAGGCAGCACCTATGGTGGTAATGAGTTTAGTGAAAAGGATATCAAAACCCAAAGCACTCAAGATTTTACATCAACCAACCAAAAAGAGTTTGTTCCAGAAGATCAAGAGCTTACGCTTTATGCAACACGGGATAAAACAACCGCGGCTGGTGAGTGTGTTGTGGTCGTGCAATTCGTGACCAATCGTTGAGAGGTATAGGGGAAGGCTTAATTCCCCTCACGATTTATGGAGCAGATTGTACAGAGAGTTGTAAATTAAGGGCAGATAAGACAGCGACTAAGGTAGAAAGTTTAGGATCACCTGTTTTGCTTAAAGAGCGGTATAATCCACTGCGTTCGCGATTGGTTTCTTTTGCTAAGGCACTCATATTTTGTGCTCTAGCAACAATACCAAGGGCATCCGCTATATGAGAGGCATCACCAGTTTTAAAGGCTTCATTTAAAAAGACTTCTTGAGATTCTGGTGTTGTAAGGTGTTTTTCAAAGTTAAAGGTTTTCAATTTCATTTTTAAGATCCTCTAAAAGAGATAAGGCTTTTTGAATATCACTGGATTGTGTGGATTTGTCACCACCACAAAGCAATATAATGATTTTATCGCCTTTTTTTGTAAAATAAATTCGGTAACCAGCACCATAGTGGATACGTAATTCACCTATACCATTAAAAAACTTTGCATCACCCAAAAGCCCTGAACGAATTCTATGAAGCCTTGCAAGAATTATATTAGCAGCTTTTCTGTCTTTAAGTTTTTCTAACCAGTTATCGAATTCATCTGTTGTTTTTATTATCGCTACCATCAGTGCACTATACTACACAATATATATAATATCAATAGTAATAATTTTTACTGAGAGGTATTTTGATGACACGTCATTATATTCGGATTAAAACCGGAGGACCGATACCAGTAAAGCGAGATGTTTATCGTCATAAGAGAACACTTTCGCACTTAGTGTCGGTCATTCAAGATGAGATTGATGACATAGCCGATGAGTATGTTCAACAAATCCAAGAAAGCATTTTTGCAGCCATTCGTTTTTGTGAACGGGAGACCTTTTACTTTAACGAAAGCCGTGATGTGGTGTTTGAGACACGGGCGGGACAAGGTGTTTATGATGCAAGCACTACCAGCCATATCGAAAGTGCTGTTAAAATCAAAAACGTTTATCTGAGTTCGATAACATATTATGCATAAAAAACCAATAAAGTCAATAGGTTGTGTGAAATTATTTTATATGAATCCACTTAAGAATCCACACTTTTATGCATGATTCATTTGATCATTTTTTATATAAGATTGCCATGCATGAATAGACCATAAAAAGCAAATCATGATACAAATATTATAACGCATGTGTGCATTCAAATGAAATGAAAAGCAGCTATCATTCATAACAGTTTATAAATCTTATGATACGTTTTTATCACAGTACAAATCACATTGTTTAAAATTTAGTTGTTTGGAATTATCGATAACATACGTTTAAAGATCACATCTTGTTTTAATGATTGGATTGTTAATCGCATGATAAAAACAAAATTAACGGTCCCCAAAATTGGGGAGCGCAAAATCTAAAGATGTTATAGTATCCTATAAGAAAGTAATCATTTAAAACTTTTATAAGCTTATAGGTTTAATTTATAAAGATTGCATAAAAGGATTTAAAGACAAGATCACTTTTAAAACGCTTTCTAAAAGTTTAGAAAATGATAAGTAATCAGCATAAATATAATATCATGACATATAGAATGAAAATCACAATGTTATGTCTTATGAAATCAAAAGCTTTTTAATGATATAATGCAAGCAAGAAAAATTTAAAACCATTGTAACATCATAAGGCATGGGATTTTACTCAATTTTGAGTCAAAAGCTGTAATATTTAAAGAATGCTCTATTCTAAGATAACGAGCTCGAATTTGAGCTGGTTGATTTTGCCAACTCAAAATTGAGCCGGCTAATATTTAAAGAAATTATCTTTTAATGAAAAGTACAAATACGCTTATGAGAACCTCTTTAAATGCACGTTTAAACGTTTGAAACATAAAATGAGATCTTTATAATAAACGAAAACTTCTTTTTATCACAGTTATAACTTAGTTATCATTTGCTCTTAAGAACGTTTCATTTATGAAAAACGAAGATCTAGATTTCACAGCAGAGCAAAATCTTGAAAACCTTACATTTTATAAAAGCGTTTGTTTATTTATCTTATGAAAAGCTGCTTTGTAAAAACCAACGCTTCCAAATGTAAAAAGAACGTTTTTACAAGACATTCACTTAATATGCATTTGCTTTTGATTGGATTGATAAAGCTACCGAGCATTTTGATTTGTTTGATACGTTTAATAGCCATAACAAGCGTTTATAGGCTCTGTAATTCAAATGAGTTATTAAAGATCATACGCACATTTACGTTTCTTTTGATAAGTTTTCATATCTCTCATAGAGTGCTTGCAATATGATACGTTTTGTATATATGCATTCATTACTCCATTGTGGATGATTCATTTTAATCATTAGAATAGACATTTGAAAGCCGCGTCATATCATTTGGCACGGCTTTTTTTTATGAATGCTATCTTTTATGAGATGTTTATAGCAATGCGTTTTATATGCGTTTATACACCATAAAGAAGGCACGTCCCCCACGCCGTTCTTTATTCTGTTTTATCAGTTATATTGACAACATTATCCCTTTCATACACCTCACAATTTTTTG
>NZ_JBHIRE010000041.1:0-6319 GCF_042196885.1 Bartonella sp. AA86SXKL
AAATTTACCTGTCTTTATCCGAGAAACCACTGCATTATGTGAAACACCCATCTTCTTCGCAAACGCACGAACCGATAGACCCTTACGATTCTTCTTATTCATAGTTGCTCCATTTTGAATGGTATATACGAATTATTGTACACTTTAATTATTGACAAGGCTTTATTTTTCGTGTACATAAAATATATGAAGATAGTGTGGGATGAACCAAAAAGAGCTTTGAACATTGTTAAACATAAGCTTGATTTTGCTGATGTTATTTACTTTGACTGGGAACATGCTCTTATTGATGCAACCCATTCAAACCGCATGAAGGCTATTGGACATTTTGCGGATGGCACAACAGTTATTGTTTTTGCAAAGCTTGGCAATGAAGCGATATCCATTATCAGTTTTCGTCAAGCGAATAAAAAAGAAAGAGAGGTTTTCAATGACTATCAAAAAAACCTTTGAAACAGGATGTGGCTATACAAAAGAAGACTGGGACGCTGTGGATTCCCCACCACTAACAGATGAAGAACTTGCACGCTTAAAGCCAGCTAAAGACGTTTTACCAGCCTCTTTTTTTAAGTATGTAACAGAAGAGCGCCGTAAACGTGGGCGTCCACCCGTTGAATCTCCTAAACAAGCGGTTACTCTCCGTCTCGACCCAAATGTTATTGCCTCTTTTAAAAAACAAGGAAAAGATTGGCGAACACGTATGGGTGAAGTCTTAAAAAAAGCAAGTGGCAGCTAAACCAACCACCTCCCCATTTTTGAGAACGGGGAGGGGAGTTCTGTTTTTAAGTTAAGCAACCTTTTTAATGGGGCTTTCTAAATCTGGTTCGTAAGCTTTCAAAAAAGGATTCATAGCCATGGGAAACTCTGAAGCTCCGAAATCTGTAAGAACTGCCAGAATCTTTGTAAAATTGGGCACTTCATCTTGAAGTTCTAAAATCAAAGCTTTTTCCACCACGCCCATGACCTGCACCAGCGTGTTACAATCCTCATCTCCAACACTTTGATGATTGGAAAATTGAGCCAACGCTATCCACAAATCGCATAAGAAGTCGACACTGCTATTCATTGCACACCCCCAAAGATTTGCTCTCTCAAACATGCCAATCCTCTGGATGTAATTTTTGTTGAAGGGAGCACTTTTTCTGTACCATCTGGTCTTTGAATGGTGATAGCAGGACAGTCCATGAAACCTTTTTTGATTTTATCTTGATAAGGTAACAGAGGCGCCCCTGGAGTACGCCGATACACCCAACCATGTTTACGCAAGTAATCAGTTAAATCCTTTGGTCGTACTTCCAACATCTTTGCTGCTTCAATAAGACCGAATAAACCATCAGAGCGTTTTAAGCCTTCCAAAGCCTCTGCTTTAGGCTTGAGTGTATTCACCTCATTTCTTAAGTCTTCTAATTGATTAATACTCTCTAAAAGGAGCTGTTTGATCGTAAGAGGATTTTCCAATGCATTGGCAAGATTTATTTGCGGTGTTGCTACTTGTTTCAAAAGTCGTTCACATTTGATAAAATATTGACGAGCTTCATGTCCTTTATCGTTACGCTCTATCATGGAAAGGTGTTTAGCCATGTCTAAGGTGAGGTAGTATTCTATGCTTGGGCGCCCACCTTTTTCTAAATTTTTAGAAAAACCTATAAAGTCTATATTTTCTCGAAAATTACATTCTTTAATGCGATTTTTAATCCAGTCTGCAAACTTTGATGTAATTTCCAAAAATGCGTGCAATTCACGCGCATTAACAGTTTGAACAGTTTCCTGATCAATAACCTGTTCTGATATTTCTATAAGTGTGTTCATAATGAACTCCTAGTTGTTAGAGGTTTCTTAATGACACTCTAAAAGAGTGCCGGGCGCTAAGAAACACGGCAACTAGCCCGTCGTTATGCTTTCCCCGAAAGGGTATTATATGGCATAACCACACCCGACAATATTATTATATGCATATAGCATACAATGAGTCAAAGCTTTTAAATTGCGGAAAACGAGTTATTTCGGCAACCAATCCGCTAGTTGTTTTAAGGTGTTTCTTAGGCACCTGATTCGACAATAGATATAATGATACTGTCTTGTCAAGTGATAAAAAACTTTTTCTAAAAAATAATCCACTATTGTACAGTGTGTATATGAGGACACATTAAATTTGTTATTTATCAATGAGTTAAGTGTACAATGTACAGTTGATTTGAAAATTCTGTCGCTAGCGATAGTTCGCGCTCGTCCGCCCCGCAACAGACCCAACCCGCTGGGAAGTACCTTTTGCATTGATTTATTGTATTTTTTCTGGAAAAAACCAAAGCGCAAATGATAATCTGCTTTAAAAATTACAATTAAAGTGAGTAGCGTGTTGACATAGCTTAAGAACATTATTTAGCTTTCTTATTGGCGGCATATTCTTGACGAGCAAGTTGGTACTGTATGTTGGCAATTAATCTTTCATTGGCTTTTTTTACAATAGTACTTGCAATCTCTGGCTTGGACATCACCCCAGCAATGGAGGGTCCTTTTTGTTTTGCAATGGGGAATTGATCTCCATCGGCTCTTTGAAACACATTCCCATTCAGCTTTTTTAATTCAACGCGCTTTGGAAAACTCCCACCTTTGATAAAAGCATGGGGTAAGATTTCTTTCTTTCCAAACAGTGTGTAAGTTACGCCGCGTTTTGTTTCTCTTGCTTGAAAAAATTTAAGAGGTATTGGTGTTCCAGAACCAATGATATCTGTCTCAAGAAACCTTGCTGTCGCCTTTTCTTTAATATAAACACCTCTTCTTATACGCTTTATTTGGGCTGATGAGATGTCTGCAACTTGCTTTTCAGTAAAGCGTTCAACTTGTTTTGCTGCAGTGTTTAGAGCATTACGCAGAGCCCAATTAAGGCGTGGTGCTTGAAGACTGGTGAAGGTATCCTTCACCTGTTGAAGATACCATTTTTGGTGGATGATTAACTTCAACTTCTAAGCCTTTTTTGGGGTAGGTGACTTGGAAGCTTTAGATGCTTTTGGCTGTTCGAGTGGAATTTCCTCTGTCACTGGTTCAGACGATGTTTGTACGGCTTCTTGTTTTATCTGCTTAATTTGTTCAATTGCCTTATCTGTTTTTGCTGTTGTCTTGACGTCAACAAAAAGTTTTGCAGCATTGGCGCGCTTGAGACGTGCGTAGACTTGATTAGAAACTTCAACAAATGGATTATTGGGTGTTGATGGTTCAAAGCGAACAGTGCTTTTATTGTCTCCAACAACACACATTGGCTTAGTGATGACAGCTTTCATCATTGCTCCTTTTGCGTCATAATTAATGACATCATTAGTCAATTATTGATTTTTGTTATTTGAAAAATAGATTAGTCAGAATTACCCAGAAAACAGGGCTTTCTAGCCACGTTTCAAGATCACATTTTACTAAATTTTTAGAGGATATTTTTGAATTTTGGACGCAATTCGACCAGTACAGCAGCGTCATTAAATACGACTTTTCACATATTGTCAACAAAAAAATCAATATATTGTGTTTTTTTTATTTTTTTACCTAAATATGCTGCTTTACAAACAAATGATGCAAATATTCCGTTCCCAAAAATCGTTTATACGTTAAAGCATTTACCATTTATTTTTTGGATAAAAATACTTCTGGAGAGCATTTAGAGCAATACGCAAAGAACTAACAAGATGTGGTAATGTTTGGTTTTCTATAACAAGATGTTGTATCGCGGCATAAAGATTATACTGTCTATAGAGGTGTTGTGCTTCTTTGATAGCCTCTTGCATGTTTGAAAACTGTTCTGTTGCAAATTTAATCCATTTTTCTTTTGCTGTCTCATCAGAAGATGAGGGCATTTTATCATAAACAGCACTTGGCAAACCTTTTGCACACGAATAGTCATTTTTCACTTCAAGATATTTTTGCGCAGCATCATATTGGTCTTGATTTATTTCGCCTTGCAAATAAAGCCGCCCGATATAGGTACCGGAAAGCGGATTTTTAGCCTCTTCTATGGTCAAACAGAAGCGTTTGGCACGCATTTCAATTGCCAATTTATCCATGGGTTCATGCGGTGTTTTTGCTCGTGAGATACGTCCATTTGGTTCTCTGATACACCCTTTAATCCGAGGACGACCACGTTTTGTACGTTTTTTTCTTTTAGCCATATTTTTTCAATCAGAATGGGACGCTATCGTTAAGAGCTGTTCTATAATCTTGAGCACCTGAAGCGATAGCATAATTTTGAGAAGTAATAGGTGAAGGGGTAGGGGATGCCGATTGATCTTTTTTGGCATCAAGCAAATACAACTCGCCTTTGAATTGTGGTAAGACAATCTCTGTTGTGTAACGGTCATGCCCATTTTTATCTTGCCATTTGCGTGTCTGTAATTTTCCTTCTATGTAAACCTTTGAACCTTTGTTTAGATATTGAAGTGCAATTTTTGCCAAATGTGGATTAAAAATCACAACGGAATGCCATTCTGTTTTCTCTACTTTTTGATTGGTTTTTTTATCTGTATAGCTCTCAGAAGTCGCTATACTAAAATTGACTATTTCTGCTCCAGAATTCATTGTTTTGCTTTCGGGATCAGCACCTAAACGCCCGATTAATGTCACTTTATTTAGCATGTTTTTTCTTACCTTAAACTTGTACTTTAATACATAGAAAATCTTAGCATGATTTGCTTATTTTTTCAATTATTTCAAAATGATAATATTGTTTTTTAACATATAAAATTATATTTAATATGCAAAAAAACATAAATAGTTCAGTGTTCATTTAAAACTCTTGAAATACATACATAAATGTATTAACATAAGATATGAAAATAAGATTTGAATGGGATGAAGCTAAAGCGAAAAGTAATCTTAGAAAGCACCGTGTCAGTTTTGAAATTGCTGCTCGTGTTTTTGCAGACCCGTTCGCCATGGTTAAACAAGACCGTATTGAAAACGGAGAATATCGTTGGCAAACTTTGGGTCTTGTGGATGGTTTTTTACTGCTGCTCGTGGCGCATACTGTCCATGATGATAAAGATGGTATAGAAGTAATCCGTATTATTTCAGCGCGGCGAGCTAACTCGAAAGAAAGGAAACGTTATGAAGAAGAAAGTTCTTTATGAAATTGATGTAGGTAACTTATCACCTTTGACAGATAAACAGAGAGTTGAAGTTGATAAGCTGGCTGCAATGCCGGACAGTGCAATTGATCATAGTGATATTCCGTCACTCAATGATGCATTTTGGAAAAACGCCGTTCGCAATCCATTCTATAAACCAACCAAAACTGTCACAACAGTACGTGTGGATTCAGACGTTCTAGCGTGGCTTAAAAGTCAAGGGAAAGGATATCAAACACGGATTAACGCAATTTTACGTGACGCCATGCTTCGTTCAATGCGTTGATCTCTTTCCTGCTACAAAGAGTATCAAACTGCTTTCGATAGTTTTTTATCTCCTTGTTGATCTCATCTATGAACGTTGAGAAGAAACAACGTAATCTGAACAGTTTTATAAAATCGGAAATTTTACTATAGCTTTTTAACTGAGCACTGTAGTGTGTAAATAGATATATTTATTAACTGCGTGTACGTAACATAAGGAAAAATACACAGACTAAAAAAGAATACCAAAGAGCAATATCTGAGTACCAAAGTACATTATCCAATGAAAAAGAAAGCTTGTACTCCACGTACTTAGAAATGAAAGGTAAAGAAACAGTTTCCTTATAACTATTTGGGAAAATTAAAACGACAAGTGCTAAACTTATTAGCTTTAAAAGTCTGTGCATATACTGTTGTAAATCACGTGTTAGTTTCACCCAACCTGTTGTATTGCCGCGTTTGTATTTTGGGTTGCTCTGCAATTCAGAAGGAATCTTGGAATTGCATAAAATTGCAAAAACAGTTGTGACTATTACCAAAGAAACAGATGCGAATGTCAAAATACTTTGAATAAAGTAGGGATTTTTTTTAATTCCTAAAAAACATAAAAATATAAAAGTTATAATGCCAAACAAGGCTCTTAGCTGCTTATCTGTAAACATATTTATTTCCTGCGGTTTTCGATAATTTTTTGATCTCTCTGTTAATCTCATCTATAAGAGGTTCGTAATTGAGAATGCTTTTCGGAATATTCCCACCGTAAACCCATGCTTTCACCTGCGCTTTGGTACTAAAATCTGCATTTTCTGGTGTGGTATAATACTGTCCGCCATCAAACTTTTCACACTCTCTTGTGCCGTCTTCATATTCGTAGAGGTTGTAAAAATACTCCTCTGCTCCGTCTCCCCAAGGAACATAACCAACAGCTGTTGCAACAAACTCTTTTT
>NZ_JBHIRE010000042.1:0-6105 GCF_042196885.1 Bartonella sp. AA86SXKL
CCTATATCTTCATCATACAAACAGCGGTGTGCCTTGGCTTTCTAGGAGCTGGTTTTGTAAAAGTGCATCACACCCAATACACACTATTTATCATTGGCATTGCTACCATGATCGCAGGCCTATTAGGCTTTACGTTAAACCGCGCTATGCAAAAAAAGGAATGGGATAATGCCTAGCAAACTTTGCCATCTTTTCTCTCGAAAAAAACCATGCCCAAAAATGGCATAAAAATCATCACCTAATCAAATTATTGTATCTCCCATGCAACCCCATACCAAGCAATGTGATTTTGATAAACCATTCTCGTGTGGAGGAACAAACAACCCCAGCAAACAACCATTGCCAAAACTTGATATTTCAAAGCAGAAGAAAACAGTTTAACATCATGCAACAAGACCCTATAGGCTTAAACTTTTACAATAGAACAGGTGGTTATGTATGGCAACTGGCAGACTATATGCTACATGACTTGAATGAAAGCATCCACACACTTGAATTGCAAAAACCAACACCACCTATAGCCATCAATTCTTTCGCTGTCTACCCACGTGAACTCAATCCTTTATCACGCGTTCAATGGGCAAAGGACGTACAGATAACGAGAAACAAACCAGCACTCATTGGCAAACGGCAAATACAACCCATCACCATTGTTTCTACAAAAGGAGCGACATTTGGCGGATTCGACTTTCCCATATTTGAAGCACTTCGTGAAGGCTGCCTTGTCCAATCCTTAAAAGAAATCAAACTCAATGGTACTCTTCTTGCCTCTGGAAGTCTTTTGATATCACTGCTACGACACGGTCTCATCGAAACAGATCAAAAAGCCTTTTCAGAAAATGATGCAACAGCTCTTTTACGAGAGACAACATGTCGTATCATCGATTCTCCTCTTGGCACTCTTGCCATTAATCAACTTAATGGGCGCACAATCCGGCTTCATGAAAAAACAAAACATCTCTTGCAGAAAGCTGCCACACCAATGCATCTTCAATACCCGCTAGAGGATTCAATAAAGTTTTTTATAAAAGCAGGAATGCTACGATTGGTAAAATTATAAGGATAAAAAGATGCAGCTGATAAGACCTGGCATGGGAACAGAAAATAGTGCTGAACTTATTTACACGCTCATTCAAATGGCAAGACCGCGCACAGTCATTGAAATAGGTGCTGGTGATAGTACGTGCTTTATCGCAAAAGCACTTCAAAAAGCGAAATTATCATGGCAACAAGATAAAAAACTTTTAGAATCTTCCACCTGGGAAGAGCGTACAGCTTTGCTTGATCCTTCAGGAATCCTTGAGAATTACGAACCTCGGCTTATCACCATTGATGATTTTACAGTCGAAGGTCAATCAGCCGAAGAAGCATGGCAAGAACTGCTTCAAGGCGGTATTGAAAAAGATACTGTAACATTTATCCATGAGAATTTTTTCTCTCTTGATGAAAGCACCCTCAAATCTTGGGGACCAATAGATTTTGCTTGGCTTGATGCTGGTACTCCCGCAGATGATGTGCGATTTGTTATAACCCTTTGGGAACACATCACCGCGGGTGGTTATCTATGTCTGCATGAACCAACCATAACAACAACGGTTGCTCTCAATGGGGCACAGCGGGTGCGACGTGTCAGAACTCCCATCTGGGAAGAAATTCTCTACCGGCTTGATGGCTCCTATGAAGCTTTAACACTCCCCGAAAACCACAAATATCGCCAGGGTGGTCTGGGGATTATTCGCAAACGCACCCCAGCCGAACAAATTGTACGCGCACAATCGCTACAAGCAGAACTCATAGAAATCAATGAAATTCCCATTCGCAATGATCTTTTGCCCATGGGGAAAGAAACCCTTCACAAACGCAATACCCGCAATTCACTGATCTCTGCCATGACGTCACCGACACTGCGCGCTGTTTATGCCGCCATTATCCTTGGTGCAAAAAATCTTACTGATATCCTCAAACATGTCGATTCAGATGCCAAAAACATTCACAAATCCATCAATCGCCTTTTGAATCTCGGACTTATTCACAACACAACAGAAGGATTTCAAGCCGAAGAGACAATGTGGAAAATGCTAGAAAATAAACATGAGCGGAATAGGGAAAATTTAAGCGACCGCCATTTAGAAACAGAAGAGATGCTATCAAAAATTGGTGAAGCCTTTCAGAAGGAAAAAATCTATAGCGAAACGGAAGTTTCCAAGATATGCAACCTCTTTACGATAGACTTTGCCCGATTACGACGCACTCTTGTTGAGAGAGGTTTTTTACAACGCCATGGAGGAAAATATCAACGCATGCGCTAAAAGAGAATTGAAAAATGATTAGCGAACGCTATCGTTTTTCTTCTCTATTTCAAGAGAATGAATAACCTTCCACTAAAAAAATGTAATTTCATTAAAAGGTTACAAAATCATTCATCCCATTCATATGTTGACAATCTATGGAGATGAGATTAGCGTGCTCTCTTCGCAAGAGATGCAATGGGGAGGAACAAGAGTGCGGGATGTCAATTGGTTATTAAATAGGGTTAGAAACAGTCAAACCCATCAGGAGAAGATATAGGATCAAGGTCTCAATGATCTTACGATTGTTGCGCGAACATCCGGGCACAGTGTTGTTGCTCAATCCAAATCATACTCGATATTTCTAAAAACATCGTAGAAAAAACAATATTCTTGCATTGGACTGGCTAGTGAATCAAGAAAGATACTATTTCAACGAAATGTGCACAGCAAAAACAGGGCTGGCAAAACTTCCTCAAAAAATACAACAAAATGTCTTTGATCATTTAACAACACTTCTATGGAAATTCCATGGGCAAAAATAAAATAACTTTTTTCATCTATAGCACAGTTTTTCTTTCTGAATTTTCCTTTTTCTTTGTACTCCCTCTGCTTGGAAACTCTTCTCTCATAACTGCTGCCAATGTTGCTTTTTATCTCGCTGGATCAGTAATCCTTGAAAGCATTCTCATGGTAACCACAACGGGTTTATTAGAAAGATTTTCGCGTAAACTCTTAATGGCTACCGCCTTTATTTTAAGGAGTAGCGCTTTTGTGTGCATTATCCTATCGCTCACACCTTCTGCATGGTTGATCTTTTTTACCTTAATGGCTTTTTCGAAAGCAATTTCAAAGCCATTTTTGAGAGAAATTTTATCAGAACATCTCAATAAAAATGCTCTTAAGCGCGCATTAACTCTCTATTCTTTTTTTCAAAATGCTGCTGTCGTTATCGCCCCTCTTGTTGCAACGAGTGCCATAAAATACAACGCATCAACCTTCTTAATGGCTTTTTTTGCACTCATTGGTTTGTATCTTTGTGTTCTATCCATTCAAATTGTTTATCATTACCCGCATAAAACATTATCTCTTGAAAAGAATAAAAAAATAAAGAATCCTTTTCTTTCTTCTTTAAAAACAATAATACATAATCGTTCTATTGCTTATTTGCTGGTCACGGCTTTGCTTTGTACATTCCTCATGGGAATTTTCATCACCACCACAACACTTCTCAGTAAATTTGACAGAAATCTCGCCCCTTATAGTGGAATTTTCTTTTCAATTGTTGGCATCAGTATTTGTATCTGGCAAGGAATAATCAATAAACATCTCAGCCTTTCTGATAAATCAACTTTCTACCTATTATGGCTTATGGGAAGTTTCGCTGCATTTTTCCTCATGGGTGGCGTCTTTACCGCTGTGACTGCGTTAATTGCCTACAGTGTCTATGAATCTGTCATGGTTCCAGAAATATACTATCAAGCAGGGAAAACAACTACATCCCTCTCTGCCAGTGTTCTTTTTAGTTATATTCTTGTTATTTCAAATATTGGCCAAGCTGCCGGCTCATGGACAAGTGGATGGATCATCAGCCATTTCAACAATCACATCGCTTTCACCTTTTGCATGATTGTTGGTATCTCCGCCTTTGCTTCTTGCCTTTGCCTCATGCAAACTAAAAAAAATAAGGAACTTCAATGTCACATATAATTTTTGCTACTGGGGGCACAACAAGGGTGCCCAAAACACTTCGCCATAAATGGCTCAATTATGAGTTTGTAACACACTCTGCGGCAAAGAAGCTCGAAACTGTCTTTAAAGATTGCTCTGTAAACGCCGTTGCAAATTGTCTCACAGCTGGAGGATTATGGGGGGGATTTTTATTTGTACATGAAATTTGTAGACTACTCAAAGTAACATATTATCCATTTGCCTCTATGGTTGATCTTGAAACTTTGAGTTCAGCTATCGAAGAATTTTCTATCGATACCATCATATGCCTTCCAAGTTTTGCGGATAAACTTATTACAATATCTCGGAAGCAAAAATTAAAAACTCTAAAAAACCTATTCTATCTTGGAGAAGCCTTTCAAGCTGAATCTGTGTCGAAAATAAAAGACATAATCCTTGAATTAGATATTAAACCTCTTAGCTTTACCACCCAAGAAACTGGTCCAATAGGATTCCAGTGTTCCAAGATTGATGGTGACATTTATCATCTTTATGATCACATTCAAGTAAAGTCAAATCCTGAAAATGATGAATTAATTGTCTCTGTTTTTTATCCTGAAGATGCACCATTACTTGAACACGCCACAGGTGATGTTGTTCATATTGCATATGATCAATCATGCGATTGTGGCTATCATGGCCATACCTTACACCTGAAAGGAAGAACACCAACTTTTTATAATATTATGGGAACTTCAATTTCTGTACACGATTTTACAAATGTCTTAAATCTTCAAGGTTGCACTCTTTTGGCTACAGATATTCAACTCATTATAGTCAATCAATTTGAGAACGGTGTTGGCGTTTTATTGTTTATTGATTCACGTTACGATATTGAAAGAAATGTCCTTTTATCATCCCTCTCATCCTCTTATCTGATAAAAGACATTATCAATAAATCACAATTTTTCCATGTTTGCTTTATGCAGAAATCTCAATTTATTCGCTCCTCAAGCTCTGAAAAAATAAAATCCTTTTTTCAAACGACTGAATATCCTATAGTGCTTGATGGTGATTTAGTAGAAATTAAATAAGATAAGATTATAAACTTCATCGATAAGTTCTTCATTATCACTGGAACCTTATACGTTTTTTTCCTTGCTCTTAGCTCAATAAGCCTTTCCATAAAAGCATTTCGAATAAAATAAAACACGACCTTTAAAGTAATTTGCACAAAAGTATATTTAAGGTAGGGTAAGAAATCATCCGATTTGTAGCTCCTTATACAGAGGATAGGGATATGTGCCCTTCGCATAGACATGTGATTAAGTTCAAGGAAAGGTAAAAGCGTAAAAGAAAGCAGCTCCTCTTTTAGTTTAGCTTCTTCGAGCCTTTTAAGTGCAAAAATTACAGAGCTATAGTTTTAGTTGAACAAACCCTATTGTAAGGGTTAGGCTGTTAGTTGTAAGGTATTATCTCAAGCTATTAGCTATTTAGTGTTCACTTTTTCACAAACGGTGATTCCTCTGAACTTCTTTATTATAAAATTGCTACAAGAATGTTCTGCCGGCTTTTAAGAGACAAAAAATCAGCATGCTATTTTTGTTTTCCAGTATTAAGAAGAGCTTTTAGATTTATCGTTTTAGAGAGAAGAAAGCATTCTCTGCCTATCTCTGCTTCATTAGTAGCATACCCCTTATGAGTCCTATTGCGTTCTTTTAGGGATGAGAAGACATCCGATCCAGCCCCAAAGCCGCTCATAGGTCTTTTTTTGGCATGATTTGTTTTCACGGTGTGTTGAGAGAGAGCTTTTGTTATTTTTTTTTGAACTTTAGAAGAGTAAAGTGAGATGTTTTTTTGATACAGGGTCTCGTTTATCTATGATATTTCATTGATGCCTTTAGAATGTTTGCAATGTAAAGAGACAATAGTATGGATTTTTTTTAATTTTATAAGCTTTTTTAATGAGGCTTATTGAGCATATTATTCTCTGCGTTTGGCATATTTCTGTGAAGAGTAAAGCTACTATTACGGGAAAGCTAGAAGATATTATGGGGGGGAATAAGAAGTGGTTGCGGGGGCAGGATTTGAACCTGCGGCCTTCAGGTTATGAGCCTGACGAGCTACCGGGCTGCTCCACCCCGCG
>NZ_JBHIRE010000043.1:0-5545 GCF_042196885.1 Bartonella sp. AA86SXKL
TCACCAAAATCTTTTAATGCACGTATGCGGTAAAGCGTAAGGTATCCATCAAACTGAATTGTTTCATCAGTAAGTTCATATTTCTTTTCCATGATTACTATTTCTCACGTTCTACGATTATGGTGGAGCCACTAATTTTACAATTTCCAGCAATGTCTACACGACAGCAAATATATGCTTGATTGTAAATTTTAGCATTTCCGTAAACGTGTACACTTTCCCCTATAACAGAATTCCCATAAATCCGCGCATAGTCAAAAACCTTGGCATTATCTCGAACAGAAGCACCATCAACTTCGGCATAATCAGAAACTTGTGCATTTCCAGAAATTTGTGCATTCCCATAAACACGGGCATCATCATAAACTTTGGCATTACCGTAAACTTGTGCATTGCCAAAAATCCAACAGTCTCTCTTATGGCTTAAGTTGCTCTCTTTTTCTATAAAACCGCCTAGGTCACCTTTTTTGACATATCCAAAGTCTCTTAATGCTCTAATTCGGTGAAGAGTTCTTCCATCAAACGGAATTGTTTCATCAGTCAGTTTGTATTTCTTTTTTATCATAATAACCTCCTCTTAATGCATGCTTTGTCTTTTAAGCTCTTGAGACAGCACACCAATTCCTTTTGCTGTGATTTTTGCGCAAGGAATGACTTTTTCTATTCCACTTGCGGTTTGAAGTGTGATGGTTGGACAATCCATAAGTTTCTTTTGGATTTTGTCTTGATAAGGAAGCAAATTTCCACCTGCTGCTCGTCTGTAAACCCAACCTTTTTTCTGTAAGAAGAGAATGAACTGTTTTGGTTGCATCTCGAGTATTTTAGCGGCTTCTGTAAGACTGAAGAGTCCATTATGACGCTGTAAGCTTTCAAGAGCCATGGCTTTTGGTGTTAAATCTTCAATGATGGTGTCTTTTTGATCTATTTGACCTTGTAGGTAATTCAAAAAGCCAATCATAGCCTTTGGACTTGAATAGTCGATTTGTGGTGTTACTACTTGCTTTTCCAATTCTTGCCAACGGTCTATAATCCTAGCACGTAATGTCATGCTGTAACCGGAAACTAAGATAAGGCATTCACGCTTAGGGAGGTTGTAACAGTTTTGGGGCTTACCCTGTTTATCTAAATAGGTGGATCCAAATTTGGATTGACCCCCTTCAGGATATAATTCTCCTAACATTTGTCGAATATCACGCATAATATGCGCATGTTGCTTACCGCATAACTCTGCAATTTCACGACTAGACATGGTGGGAACAGTTGTGTTTTGAAAATTGTTTTCAGATATTGTAATAAAGTTTTGCATCATCACCCCCCTTAATTAAGAAAAACACAAGGTTTGATATAATATTCTGCCATAGTTTCTATGACGTTCTGCTTGAGCAATTTTCCTTGCTGCGTGAATTTTGAAGTAATGATTATCGGTTTTATCTGTTTCTATTTCAGATTTTGGACAAATCTTCTGTCTGTTCCATTCTTGTTTTGTAAAAACAAAATCCACGCCTTCTTTTAGATCAAGCTTTTCAACACAATCGTTAAACCAAGTGAAAAAATCTTGTTTCAAATGTAAGTACCTATGCATTACATGGGCATTGACCATTTGGACATAACCGATTTTGTTGTCTACCTCGTTTTCAGGCGTGAGATATCCTTCACTATGAATATGAGTATCATGTGTGGTCATAAGTTTACTCTAATCAATTATTGATGGGAAAAGGGGAGGCGCTTTTAAAAGCGCCCTTTAGAATTTTAAAGCACATCACAAGGACGCAAACGGTGTTGTTGTTCATAAGTACCGTAAATCTCATCATTATATTTTTCGTCTGCTATCTCGTCTAAAAGTTCTTGGTAAGCATCACTTTCGAGTACAAAGTCATGAACTTTACTCTCCTCGTGGAGATGTTCGATATTTTCTTTTACATATGCTTCTGCAATTTCTTCAGAGATATCTTCACAATTATTCTCAGAAGGATTGATGCGAAAGATTTGGATTGCATCATCTGCCTCGTCAATAATTTTTAGAACTTGGCTTTCATCCAGTGGTCCCGACCGACCAATGTTTTGATCATCATCATAGACAACTAATAAAATTTCATTGGAATTTATAAGAATTGGCTTATCCATAATTTTTCCTCCCTAACGCCTCTTGGCGATTGTTTGTGCGTGGTTTATGGAATATATATAATACGCATAATGCATACTTGTCAACAATAAAATATGCGTTATGTGTATTTTATTTTTAACGGTATAAAAATCTTGTAAGAAGATTTTTTCTAAATGACGATTCTCATGAAAGGGGAAGGTGAATGGTTATGAAAATAATAAAAAGTGATATAGAATTAGATAACAAAATAATGCATCTGGTTTCTACATTTAGTAATGAAAGAAAAAAAGCTTTTATTTTTTTTCTTCTGCATGCAGGCGATTTAAAAGGTGAAGAATTGTTTCTTTATCTGGTTGAGTTGTTTTTTGCAGTAGATTAATAATTTGCTCATCAACAGTTTGTTTTGTGGCAGGAATTGGAAAGGAGGGGCCTTCTCCCTCTCCAGTTAATAACCATCCTTCACTAATTCTAAATGCTTTTGCATATTTTGCAGATGCCCGTGATATTCCTCTTAATCCTTGTTCGTGCTGTATATAGCTAGAGTAGTTCCAGCCAAAATATCTAGCTGCTTCTTTAGCACTTCTAAAACCACGCGCTAAACGCGCTTTTATTAATCTAGCAGATTGGTCTATCGTGTTACTAAGCATTTTTATCTCCTTAATATATTCATATTGCATATAATTGGTATGCATTTCGACTTGACTTTTAAGTACTCATAATGCATATTATTTTTTATGGGAAAAATAGCAGTAAAACAGTTACGTAAAAATCTGAATTTAACTCTGAAAGAAATGGCAGCACGGTTAGGCGTCAACAAGTCAACAGTATGGCGTTGGGAAAAATATGGTGTTCCTTCAAGAGGAGCCGTTGCATATCTTCTCGAAGCGTTATGGAATGAACAATCTCCTCCAACGCCTTCTTTTGTCAAGGGTTCCACTGTTTGCATGAAGCCATGTGAACAAAATGAAATGACGAAGCTTCAATATGAAGAAAGAAAATAAAAATGGACAATTTCGCAACGATTATTGTGCTTTTTACAACCAATGTAATCACGATTTTTTGTTTTTATGTCTCTCATAAAAAAATGCAAAGCTCTACAAAGGTGTTGCAAAGACCATATTACACTTTTCACATTTTGAAAGATTCAATAAAAGAAATGGATTTTCCAGACGGCAGCAAAATTATTTTTCATGATTCTGATTGGAATTTTTCTCTTGATGCAAATGATAATTTGATAGTTCAAAGTACTTTAGGACCTTCATTGTCTATCAGGGCATATAGTGACGCATATGGTTTTAAAAAGTATCTTATAGATAATTTTCAGAAATATAATCGGTCTATACATTGAATGCAACGAGATAAGATAGAGAAACTATCCGCTCATAAGAGAAAGAAAGTAAGTGACATTTGATTACTTTTAGTTCCGTGAAATTAGAGTATTAGTCATCACAAAAGGAACCAAGATAAAAATTAGGTTTGAGTGTTTTGGTCGGATAATTTGGAGAAGTATGTTCTACAATGATATTTATAGGCTGTATTTCAGATGGATTGCGCATTGCAAAAATGAGTAAAAGTGTTAGTTCGCTTTTACTTCCAATACTAAATAGATCATACCATTCATTTTGGATTGGGTTGAGTTTAGGGGTTATCAAGTTGACGTGGTTTTCTTGCGTTTTAATGAAGATGTCTTCTGTTTGTTTTTGCAATTCTAGGTTGGATTTAGGATATGAGACATGAACAAATTGAAAGGGGCTCTTTTTATCTATCCATATATGATTCAGTCTAATCATCTGTTTTGTAGGGTTATAGAAAGTTACTTGTAAATGAACCAACGATGCTGTGATTATATTAAATCCTCCTTTCTTTGATGGAATAACACTATCACCTCTTGGTTGGGAAATAGATTTCAGTTCTAATTTGGGTCCTAGTTTTCGTTCTTCCTGTTCTTTGTACTTAGTGTAAATTGAAAAAATTGTATGTGCGAAATTAATAAGAACAGAAGAAATAGAAAACAATTTAGACACTACTTGAGGCATTTTCCCCCCCATTTCGAAAATAATTACCGTTGAACGGCTTTGTAAAAATAATTTTTAATGGAATAGCAAATGACTAACACGATTCTCTGTCTTGATCTAGGTACTAAGACAGGCTGGGCGATATGTTCCAAAGGGCATGCGCTTAAAGACGACAACGAAGCAGATGCTTTAGCAATTTTATATTTAGTTAAAGGAAAGGAGATTGGGGATGTCCAATAGAAATAAGTTTGTAACAATTAATGTAGAGAAGTGTCTTCTTGATATTGTTTTGTTACCAGCGATTGAATGCAATGTTTATCTCAGGTTGCGTTTGCAAATGCTCTACACTGGTGAACCTCTTATAAATAATTCACAAGGATTCTCTTATCTTACTAAATGTTCAGTAAAAAGATTTGAAAAGGCGTTAGATTATTTATTGAGGGTTGGAGTCATCATACGTTTAGAAGATGGTCGTTTGTGGAGTTCACAAGTTGAGGAGGAACTCAATAACTTCAATGAAGATCTAAATAATAATAAAGAATAGGAGGGAAAATATGTCAACTAAGTTAGCTTGGGTTCGTTGTTTTCCTTCTGATTGGGTATCTGATGCTAGTGGAATGACGTCGCATCAAATATCGACTTATATGATGTTGATATTGCTTATGTATAAGAAGAGACAGCCAATTCTTGAGAATGCCTCTATATTAGCACGCATTTCTGGTTGTTCAGTAAAAGCTTTTAATAAAGCGCTAGATTTTTTATTGAGTGATGAGAAACTGATACGTTTAGAAGGTGGTCGTTTATGGAGTTTACAGGTTGAAGAGGAACTCAACAACTCTAATGAGAATTTGAATAAGTTTTCAGAGAGAGCGCAAAAGGCAGCGAAGGCAAGATGGGATAAAAATACAAAAGATGCTTGTGATATTAAGCATGATGCTAACAGCATGCTTAAGGATGCTAAGCATGATGCTTGTGATGCTATAACAAACAATACAAACATATATAATAAAAAAACTAAAACTAACGTTTTAGCAAAAAAAGAAATTGGTTCTGAAAGTTTAGCAACAATCGATTTGGTTGACGAGCCAACAGAGGTTGCTGCTGTTGAGACCACATCAGAGCAAATCGAAACCTCATCAGACAACCAACCTCCCATTCACGAGCAAGAGAACGTTCCCAAAAAAGCAAAACGAGCGCAAGCTAATCGCGGTTGTCGATTGCCTACGGATTTTGAACCCGATTACGATTTTGCAATCGAAGAGGGCTTGCCTCCAGAGCGCGTGAAAGTCGAAATTGCAAAGTTTCGAGATTTTTGGAAAGCCTGTGCAGGAAAGAATGCTATCAAACGTGATTGGCAAGCAACATGGAGAAACTGGGTGCGAAAGGCTATCGAGGTTTTAGAGAAAACGAAAAACACGAACAACAA
>NZ_JBHIRE010000044.1:0-5341 GCF_042196885.1 Bartonella sp. AA86SXKL
AATTATCATGACGTTGGCTCAGCTTTGAGTGGTCTTGATGCGAATGTGAAGAGTGTGAATACGCATCTGACGAATGTAGTAAAAGATGTCAATGAAAAAATCACGAATATTACACAAGAAGTCAAAGGGGACGCTTTGTTGTGGAGTAATGATGAGCAGGCATTTGTTGCTCTCCACGGAGAAGGACAGAAGACAAACAGCAAGCTTACCTCTCTTTTGAATGGAGACATTTCTGAAGATTCAACGGATGCAGTAAATGGTTCGCAGCTCTATGAAACTAACCAAAAGATTAGTAAGTTGGGTAATGGCTTTGACGGTATAAGTACAAATATATCGAAGTATTTTGGTGGTGATACAGATATAGCTAACGGTAAAGCGCCAACCTATACGATACAGGGCAACACACATAATGATGTTGGTTCTGCTTTTAGTTCTGTCAATAATTCTATCACGGAGATTTCTAATCAGATTTCCAATGCGACAAAAAATAGCCTTGTCAAGCAAGAGGAAAATGAAGGAGATATCACCATTGGTAAGGAAAAAGGTGGTACGAAAATTGATATTGCAGGCAGTGAGGGAGCTCGGACTATCGCAGGCTTAAAAGCTGCAGAAAACGATGATGAAGCCGTTAATAAAAAGCAACTTGATGGTCATATTGCAACTATTACTGATACTATTAACAATATTAAGGAGGGTGGTGCGTTTGCAGTTCTCTATGATAAGAATGATGATAGCAGTGTTAACTATAACAGTGTGACTTTAGGTGGCGGTAAGAGTACAGGACCAGTTGCTCTTTTGAATGTCAAAGATGGCAAAATTGCTGAAGGTTCGCATGATGCTATCAATGGTAGCCAGATTAATACAATATCCGGAGATATTGCAAAGTTTTTTGGCGGGGGTAGTGTATTTCAAGATGGTTCTTTTTTAGGACCAAGATATAATTTATCTACTGTTTCTGCAGATGGCACTGTAGAACAGAAGGTACATACTGATGTTGGCTCAGCATTGACAGGGCTTGATGCGAATGTCAAAAATGTAAATAGTCGTTTGACGCATGTTGCTAATGAGTTTACTCAGAAAATTGATGGTATTTCTAAAGATTCTTTGTTGTGGAGTGAAAATGAGCGGGCATTTGTTGCTCTTCACGGAGAAGGACAGAAGACAAACAGCAAGCTGACGTATCTTTTAGATGGCGATATTTCTGCTAACTCAACGGATGCAATAAATGGTTCGCAGCTCTATAAAACTAACCAAAAGATTAGTGAGTTGGGTAATGGCTTTGACGGTATAAGTACAAATATATCGAAGTATTTTGGTGGTGATACAGATATAGCTAACGGTAAAGCGCCAACCTATACGATACAGGGCAACACACATAATGATGTTGGTTCTGCTTTTAGTTCTGTCAATAATTCTATCACGGAGATTTCTAATCAGATTTCCAATGCGACAAAAAATAGCCTTGTCAAGCAAGAGGAAAATGAAGGGGATATCACCATTGGTAAGGAAAAAGGTGGTACGAAAATCAGCATTGTAAATAAAGGTGGCATGGATCGTACACTTTCTGGCGTGAAAGATGGAGAACTTTCTCAAATATCAACGGAAGCGGTAAATGGTTCACAGTTGTTTGCTACGAATGAGAAGGTTACAACTGTTACTGATAATCTATCAAAAGTTGCTGAAAATACCTCGAAATATTTTGGTGGCAGTACAGATGTACTCGAAGGTATAGAGCCATCTTTCCTTATTCAGGATAAAGAATATCATAATATTTTTGATGCTTTTAATGGTGTCAATACTTCTATCACAAATATTGATAATAAGATTTCCGATGTTGTAAAAAATAGTTTTGTTAAGCAAGACGGAGTTTCTGCTCCTATCACTATTGGTAAGGATACAGCGGGTACTGAGATCAATATTGCAGGTGTTGGTGGTTCAGGACGTAAAATTTCTGGCGTGCGGGAGGCAGAGAATGGTGATGAAGCTGTTAACAAAGACCAACTTGATAAAAGCATAGATAAGATTTCTAAAGATATTGAGACAGTAACTGCTGCTGCGGTTCTCTACGATAAGAATGACGATGGTAATGTTAATTATGGTAGTGTGACTTTAGGTGGCAATAAAAACGACGGGCCAGTTGCTCTTCATAACGTGAAAGATGGTAGCATTTCTGAAAATTCCAACGATGCAATCAATGGTAGTCAGATTAATAAAATATCAGCAGATATTGCAAAGTTTTTTGGCGGTGGTGCAAAGTTCATTAACGGTGCTTTTGAAGGGCTGAAATATACTTTATCCGCTATTGTAGGTGGTGAAGTAGGGAAGGCTAATTTTTACAATGTTGGTGATGCTTTAACAGGTCTTGATAATAATGTTCAAGATGTGAATCAACGCTTAACGAATGTATCCAATGAGTTTAATCAGAAAATTGAAAATTTCTCTAAAGATGCTTTACTGTGGGATGATGAGGAAGAAGCATTTGTTGCACGTCATGAAAAAGATGGGCAGAAAACAAACAGCAAATTGAAGTATCTTTTAGATGGTGAGATTGCTCAAGGTTCAACAGATGCCATTACGGGCAACCAACTTTATTCCATGAATAACCAACTTGCGAATTATTTCGGTGGCGGTGCTAAATATGAGAATGGCAAATGGACAGATCCTACTTTTAAGATTGTTCAAGTCAATGCTGATGGTACGACTGTTGAGACAGAGCACCATAATGTCGCTGATGCTTTTGGTGACGTCAATAAAAATATGTCAAATATTAATAACCGTATTGATGATGTCATCAACAAGGTCGATTCAGATGCTTTAAAGTGGAATGATAAAGAAAAAGCCTATGATGCTGGTCGCGATGGAAAGCCGAATAAAATTATCAATGTAGCTGATGGTAAAGTTGAAAAAGGCTCGAAAGATGCGGTTAATGGTGGGCAACTTTGGGAAACCAATGAACGTGTCACTGGTGTCGAAAAAGATGTGAAGCATCTTACCAACAGAGTTGATACCATTTCCAATACGATTGCTGATATTGGTGATACAGTTATCAATATTGATGCCAAAGTTGATAACATCAATAATAGAGTTGACGGCATTGAAGAGGACGCTGTTCGTTATGATAGAGATGAAAACGGCAAAAAAACCAATAAAATCACATTAGCGGGGGGGGATGCCAGTGAACCTGTTCTGATTGATAATGTCGCTGATGGTAAAATTGAAAAAGGCTCGAAAGAGGCTGTAAATGGTGGTCAACTTCATGATTATACTAAAGAACAGATGAAGATTATTCTTGATGAATCCAAGCAGTATACAGATCAACGGGTTAATAATATTGTGATTGATGCGATTGATGATGCTGTTGATCGGGCTAAGCAATATACAGATATGAAGTTTGATGTTTTAAACTATAGTATTGAGAGTGTGAAAAAAGAGGCAAGACAAGCAGCGGCTATTGGTCTTGCGGTGTCTAACTTACGCTACAATGATACACCTGGAAAATTAAGCGTTGGATTTGGTACTGGTTTATGGCGTAGTCAGTCTGCATTTGCCTTTGGTGCAGGTTACACCTCAGAAAATGGAAAATACCGCTCTAACATATCTGCAACAACTTCTGGAGGTCACTGGGGTGTAGGTGCGGGATTCAATATGACATTGAATTGATAATAAACAAAATACATAAAAAATTCCTTTTCACCCCTGTCTCATGAGGCAGGGGTGAATTGTTATTACGTATGTAAAAATACATATATATATATAAATTGATAAGCGCTATAACGATAAATACAGGTTTAAAAAACAGAAAAACCGGACGATTTCAACAAAATGAACTTCTTATTTCAAAATAAGATAATGAGTTTTTTCATAAATTATAAGTCCATTATTTTCTGCTTTAACTTTTAAATCTAAAAAATCTTCCACTCTCTAAAAATCTATTAAAAAACTTTCTAGTAATACAAAGGTATATATTTAAATGTATTTCAATTTTACTGGAGGAAGTTATAAAAACAATATACTAAACCAATTCTACCCCTTGCAAAAAACAACCAACAGGTTTAAAGATTAAAAAAACCAACCACCACAAGAAAACTTACCTTTTTAGGAAAGGTAAGAGAACAAAGCACGTTAACTACAAAACATCAACTTCTCTATCTTTTCAATCAGTCATTAAGCTTTTGAATATATTTAGAAAAACCAATTTCAGAGAACTTTGTAGCGTTTAAATGTGTTTTTTTTGTGGTTATAGTTATTTTTTCATTGGGGAGTTCATTATGAAAAAATTATATACAAAATTAGTAGGGAGCGATTTAAAATTTTCTCGTTTTTCTTTTGTTAAAGTTCTTTCATTGGCTACAGCGGCTACATTTTTATCGAATGTTACACCTGTTTTTTCAGCAAATCCTGATTTTAGAAACACCTTTCTCGAAGGTGTTAACAGTGCTGGTGTCTCTTATCCGCAAAGCATTATCTCTGTTGCTGGTTTGAATGCTTCTTCTGTTTCAAAAGACAATTATTTAACAGCACTCAATCAAGCGGGATTAGAAAAGATTAATGCTGTCGATGACTATGCAAATTTTTTAACTAAAACCCTCTCTGGTGTAAGTGATTATAGTCCTGTCGTGAATGTTTTGATGGCGGATAGCAAAAATGTATTGGCAAGAACCCTAGATGCAGGAGGGCAATATAAAAAGTCTCTCGTCAGTCCACGGTCATTTGTGGTTGATAGCTCTTTAAACCAACAGCTTGTACAGGATGATGAAAATACAGATATTATTAATGTGTCTAATATCTTACGGAGTGGTTCAACAGAGGGAATGCAACGTGGTGTATCGGGAAGTAATGTCATCTTTGGTGAAAATGTTAATGCGAAAACCGTGGACAGTGTTGTTATTGGTTATAAAGCGAAGGCGGTATTAGCTGAAGGAGATAAAAATCTAGCGGCATCTGTTATCATAGGTTCTAAATCTGAGATCCATAGAGGTGGATCCGTTGCTGTTGGTGCAGATATAGTGGCACTAAAGAATGACGCGGTTGCTGTTGGTCGTTTTGTACGGGTGGAGGTGGACAGCGGTACAGCTTTAGGCTTTAAATCGCAAGTGAAGGTAGTAGGGGGTGTTGCTATAGGAAGCAATTCTGTAGCCAATAGGGCTGCTGGTGTTTCAGGATATACTTCTATGCTGCAGGGGCCTGCAACGAATGAGGTATCTTATTGGAAATCTACATTAGGTGCTGTCAGTGTTGGTGATGCTGATACTAAAAAAACGCGCCAAATTACAGGTGTAGCGGCTGGTAGTGAAGATGCAGACGCAGTGAATCTAAGACAATTGCAAGACTTAGAAGATGT
>NZ_JBHIRE010000045.1:0-5245 GCF_042196885.1 Bartonella sp. AA86SXKL
CCACCACCAAAATACTTTGATATATTTTTAGCAATTGTTGCCAGATTATTTGTAACAGTGTTAACATTCTGATTAGTAGCAAAGAGCTGCGAACCATTCACTGCATCGGTTGAATCTTCAGAAATGTCTCCATTGGCAAGAAACTTAATTTTGCTATTGTTTTTTTCCTCTCCATGCTGTGCCACAAATGCTTGCTCATCATTACTCCACAATAGAGAATCTTTAGAAACACCCTCAACTTTCTGAGTAAATTCATTGGCTACATGTGTTAAGCGGCTATTCACATTGTTGATATTGTCATCAAGCCCTGTCAAAGCGTCACCAACATTATTATGGTCTTTAGATACTGCTACGCCATCTTCAGAAATGCGCGATAAATGATAGAGCGGACCGAACAAAATACCGTCGCTAAATTCCGCATTCCCACCCAAAATGTTTGCTACATCTCCAGATATTTTTTCAATCTGCCTACCATTGATCGCATCATGCGAATCTTCAGCAATTTTCCCATCTTTAACATTATGGAGGGAAACTGGTGCTGTAGTCTTATCACCACCCAAAGTTATGCTATTATAATTAACGGTATCGTTTTCTTTATCATAGAGAACTGCAGTAGCACTTGTAAGATTAATATCATTAGAAATCTTCTCTATACTTTTATCAAGCTGAGCTTTGTTAACAGCTTCATCATTTCGCTCTGCAGCTTTTACACCAGAAATTGTACGAGCTTCACCAGATTTGTTTGCAACATTAATTTCTGTACCCCCTGTTGTCACACCAATGGTAATAGTACCTGCATCTCCTTCCTGCTTAACAAGGCTATTCTTTGCTGCATTAGTGATTTGATTTTGGATATTCGTGATAGAAGTATCAACAGCATTAAAAGTAGATTCAAAATCATTATGTGGCTTACCCTGAATAGTGTAAGTGGGAGCCTTACCGTTAGATATATCTGCACCACCACCAAAATATTTAGATGTATTTTGAGAAATTTTTGCTAGATAATTCGTAACAGTGTTAACATTCTGATTAGTAGCAAAGAGCTGCGAACCATTTACTGCATCGGTTGAATCTTCAGCAATATCTCCATTGGCAAGAAATTTAATTTTGTTGTTTTCTTTGTTTTCTCCATACTGTGCCAAAAATGCCTGCTCATCATTACTCCACAATAGAGAATCTTTAGAAACACCCTCAATTTTCTGAGTGAACTCATCAGCTACATGTGTTAAGCGACCATTCACATTGTTTATATTCTCATCAAGCCCTGTCAAAGCTGTACCAACATTATTATGGTCCTTAGTTACTGCTGCACCATCTTCAGAAATGTGCGATAAATGATAGTGCGGACCAAACAAGATACCGTCGTGAAAGTCCGCATCACCACCAAAAATACCTGCTATATCTCCAGATATTTTTTCAATCTGGCTACCATTAATTGCATCATTCGACCCTTTTGCAATTGTACCAGCTTGTACATTATGGAGAGAAACTGGTGCCGTAGTCTTATCACCACCCAAAGTCACGCTATTATAATTAATGGTGCCATCTGCATTTTTATCATAAAGAACCGCAAAGTTATTTGCTTCTTTAATGACCTTAATACTGTCCGTGATATCTGCAATTTCACCATCAAGTTGTTTTTTATTAACGGCTTCATCATCCTTAACTGCTTCTTTCACACCGGAAATTGCACGAGCATCACCTGATTTGTTTGCAATATTAATCTCTGTGCCTTCTATTTCCTTACCGATGATGATACGATTTGTCTCTTCTTCTCGCTTAACAAGGCTATTGCTTTTTATAGTGTCAACAACATCTGCAATCTGACCATCGAGCTGTTGTTTATTAACAGCGTCGTTATTGTTTACAGCAGCCTTCACACCGGAAATTATCCTATCTTCACCCGATTTGTTTGCAACATTGATTTCAGAACCACCTGTTTCTATACCAATGGTGATACGACCTTCTTCTCCACCATCTTGCTTAACAAGACTATTTGCTGCTATTTGATTTTTTATCTCTTGTAGCTGCGCAAAATTCACTGCATCATAAGGTTCTTCCCCAGCTGCCACTCCTGTAATCTGCTTATTGCCAGCATCAATACCATCCACAGTTATTCTAGCCCCATCAGCAAATATAATGCCATCATCACTTACAGAGCTTCTCCCAGCGGTAACTCGTTCCACTGTAATATTGTTAGCTAGATCAAATTTTACATTATTGTCTTCCGCACCTTTTGTGATCTTAAGGTTGTTACTTTCAGCCGACAAATCTACCGTACTCTTTATACCAATCGTTGTGGCATTTTTACCTCCAATAGACAGCTGCCAACCTTGGTCTACATAAGTTTTTAACGCTTTTAGCTGTGCAACATTAACAGCATCAGTAGAATAACTACCAGCAGCCACTCCTTCAAGCTGGCGTGTTACCTTATTTTTATAATCACCAATAGTCGCTGCATTTGCAGTACCTTTCCATACCTCACTGTTTTTATTTTTTTCGCTTAGCTCGATAGGACTGTAACCGTCAGCGCCAGCAAGCGATGTAGTCGCAGAACCGTCCCCAAGAACAACATTGCCATACGCCCGCGTTTCAGCATTCTTATCTATAACAATAGCTCCATTACGATCAGCCCTCACTTTTGAGGAGTAACCATTCGCGAATGTATATTCCTCAATGCTATCTTGATTATCATATACGGAACCTATCGCAATACCGTCTAGCCCTGAAGTGCGAGCCATAGAGTTTATGGCAAAACTTTTCTCTTTTGCCCTATATTTCTCTGGATCTAAAACAACAGCTTTTTTAGCCTTCTTATCCCTTTTTGAATCAGGAACGAGCGTGCTATTCACTGTGAAGATGTTTTGCGCATCTTCCCATGCAAATCTTCCGTCGACTGTTAAAACATTTATTACAGAATTATAACCATCTATACCACTGTTATAATCATCATACGCAGAAATAGTACTTTGCGGATAAACTACAGCGGCATTCTTCACATTTTCAAGAGATGCCTTTGTTAAATCGAGATTTGCTGAAAAAACAGGAGCAGCATTCGATAAAAATAAGGCAACCGCAGTTCCTAACGACGCTACTTTAAACAATGATGATCGACAATGTGAGCGAGAAAAACTCAAATCACGCAGATTTTGTGTAGTGTATAATTTTTTCATAATACCCCCTTCATAATAATAGATTAAAAACACAAAAAAGGTATAATCTAGAGCCCTAAAGCTTTCTTATTTCCCTTGCATGTCCGCGCTCTTACAGCCTGTGTTTTTAGGACATAAATAAAATTAAGACGTAAGCTGTCGTTTCTGCGGCACCTTTAGAGGTGTAATTAGAGGCAGGTTTGTGAAAGTCAATTTGAGGAAGGTAAAAAAATACTTAATATTAGAATAGATTTCGTTTTTCTATCAAAGGCTGCATGTCGTTTTTAGCTTTGATCTCTTTGAAAAAAATATAATTTTTGTACCTATTGATTATCCGCTTAGGCATCAGTTTATTTTTCGTGAATAAGATTTTTTTATTTCATTAGAGGATTTATGAAAGCTCTTTACTAAAATACCCCATCTATATCCTTACTAATGGTAATGTGTCTCGTTGCTGTATCCTATTTTACAAAAATACTCACTGCTACTTGTTCTTTTATTCCCTTCAGTTGTGAAAAATTCACTGCATCAGTATTGCTAGTTCCTTCTGCAACATTTGTTACTTGTTTACTTGCCGCATTAATACTACCGGTGGTTATTTGCGGGACATCAGTAATTACTAAGCCTGTTGCATCTACTTTTGTTTTTTCTCCTAATGTTATGCTTTTCAATGCTATATCATTAGCCAAACTCAATATGAGCTTATTTTCATCGTTCTTATCTCTTTTAACCCTGAAGTTACTTACTCCAGATGAAAAATTTATTGTACTATCTAGCACCCATATCTTTAACTTCCTCACCAGCAATAAACAGTTTCCACCCTTTTTTCTTACAACTTCTTCTAAATCCTGCAACTGTCTAAGGTTCACTGCATCGGTAGGTTTGCTACCAGCTGCTACGCCTATAATTTGTTGCATTATATTCTTACTAGGAACACCAATACTTACTGCAACTTTCATACTTTTCCATTGAGATTCAGGGTTTTTAGCCGGTCCTTGCAGAAGAGACGTATACCCAAAAACGCCATCAGCCCTACCGGACACAGAGTTGTTCCCAATAGCCCCCCATCAACCGTCACTTTAGAATAAGAACCTAAAGCGATACTTCCAACCCCATTTGCTTTTGAATAGAAGCCCATAGAAATAGCTTCTTGAGCAAATGTATATGCACGGAGTAACCAAGTGAAATCGAACCATATTCTAAAACTTTAGAAACAGCTCCCACTACTGTTGAATAATCACTCTTCGAAAGAGTATAATCATTTTCCCCGTATTCGCTCTTCTTATTATATTCACTACCTATTGCGATACTGCTTTTCTCTAAAGCGTAAGCCATATTACCTACAGAAACGCTCCATTCTTTTTCCGTTTGCGCTCCACTACCCTAAAGCAATACTTGTGTTTGGAGTACGTTGCATATCTGTAGATCGTTGCATTATAAAGCATACGTTTAAAACTATACGAAAATAAAAGCTAAAACTGTCTCCTTTTAATAAAGGGTATATTCGTATTGACATTGCGTGAAGCATTTTAACAAATCAAAATAATAGCAATCAATTTTTTGAATCTTTACCACTAAGGTCTTTTATTCTCAACAAAGTTGTCAGAGGCTTTTTATATTCGGATTTTATATAATTACGGGAGTTTTATACATTTAGAATAGCTTTAGAGAGCTCTGGAAAAAGATAAAAAATTTGCCTTTTTCTTATTTAAGAAAAGGGCAAATCAATTTTATGGATTTAGTCGTTTATTAGTTGAGTATCACATTAACCCCTGCACTTATACCCCAGTGACCTCCAGAAGTGGTAATTGACAAGTTGGAACCAATATCACCGTTCTCTGAAGTATAACCTGCACCAACAGCAAAAGCAGATTGACTACGCCATAAACCACTCCCAAATGCGATTGTTAATTTTCCAGGAATATCACTATAGCGTAAACCAGCTACCGCTAAACCAACAGCTGCTGCTTGTCTTGCCTCTTTTCGAACATCCTCAACAGCATAATTTAATGTCGAAAACTTCATATCCGTATACGAATTAGCCTCATTAACTCCATCTTTTACAATATGAGAAACTTTCTCATCCGTATACT
>NZ_JBHIRE010000046.1:0-5056 GCF_042196885.1 Bartonella sp. AA86SXKL
TATTTCAATGTCGAATTCACCCCCACAACACCCGCAGAACATATCACGTTCCGTTCACGCATTGTGAATGATTATTTAGAGGAGATTTTTTAATGGCTATCCCCGTTTTACCAAGAGTTTTGAAATATTTTAACATTTTTGTCGACGGTATACCCTATCAAGCAAAATGTGAAAGCGTAACATTACCGAATTTGAACTTGGTTGTTGAAAGTTATCGCGGCGGTGGCATGGATAGCTCCATTGAAGTTGACCTTGGTCTTGAAACCCTCACGCTTAGCATGACCATTTCTGATTGCTCTCCAGAGTTAATGGCACTCTTAGGGCGCACTGATGTCGACATTTCATTACGAAGTTCAATGCAAGCGCAAGGCACACCAGCAGAAGGTGTTGTCATTACCATGAGAGGACTATGCAAAGGCTTTGAAATGGCAGAATGGCAACCGGGCAGCAAAGCAACTTCTACGGCTACATTCACATTGCAATATTTCAAATATGTCCAGAAGGACGTTGAAATTGTTGAGATAGACGTCCTCAACTTGGTGAGAAAATTCAATGGCGTCAATCAACTCGCAGACCATAGAGACAACATAGGATTATAAAAATGACAGTCCAAACAAGCATTACACATAAATTATTGATACCTGTTACTTTTGAAGGAAAAGAGCACACCGAAATTACTTTACAGCGCCCCAAAACAAAAGATGTGCAAGCAATCGACAAAAAAGAAGGCATAGAGCAAACAATCGCTATGATCGCACGTCTTTCTGGATGGGCACATGAAGCGGTTGGAGAACTCGATATTAATGACTTGTCGAGCATTGGAGAGATTTTGGAGTCTTTTATCAAGCGGCGGGATACCTCGACTGGGAAACCGCCGCTAAACTCATAGCCGATATTACCATTGTGTTCCATTGGTCCCTTTCAAAGATGATGGAAATGGAACCGCAAGAACTCATATTCTGGCGAAAACAAGCAGCAGAAAGGTATAAGATAAAATGAGTGAAAAAGTTGCTGATGCAAAGGTGAGATTGTCTCTTGAAGACAAACTCACCACACCTCTCAAACATCTTCAAAAAAAATTCGATACATTGTCAAAAACACTCTCACATAGTTTGGGTATTCCGCGCTTTTCTGCTGCTGTCAAAAACATGACAAAAAGCCTTCATGGTGTTCAAAGTGCTCTTGGAGTGGCGGCAAGCCGTGCTTCAGTCTTTACTGGTGTCTTGGGGCTTGCTGGTGGTGGTCTTGTGGCAAGTGTAGCCGCCCTCACCATGAAAACCATGCATCTGGGCGATAGTCTTTATCACGCATCACACCATTTAAATATGAGTGTTGCATCACTTCAATTATGGGGTGATGCAGCCGATAATTCAGGCACTTCTGCCGAACTTTTTCAACAATCCTTAGCGGTTTTAAATAGGCGTTCAGCACAAGCATATGCCGGACAAAAAAGAGGCATGATGGGCTTTGAAGCGCTTGGCATTTCTGTCAAAAACACTTCTGGAAAACTCAAATCCACTTCTGTCTTGTTAGAAGAAATTACCGACAAGATGAGTAAGATGAAAAGCCAAGCACAAAGGCAGCATATTGCCGCTCTGCTGTTTGGGGGCGATGGTAAAGAAATGGCGACCATGCTTGCACAAGGCATGGCACCCATTAAAGAACTGTTTGCAAAGGCGCGGAAAGGAAAATGGCTGATAGGTGCCGATGTGGCACGCTATGCAGCAGATTTGAGTGACAAGCTTGGTGCCTTTAAGAAAAAAATAGGCGGTATCGCGAGCTTTATTGGCGCGCGTTTCATGCCCGTGATCAATGACATGATTGACGGTTTTTCTCGCCTGATTGATGAAAACCGCGACCTCATTCAAACAACCGTTGCGAGCTGGGCGAAAACCTTAAGAAAAGTCTTTAATGATTTGCTTAATCCTACCTCTGATTTAAGAAAAGGTATCAGTGATCTCACAGAGAGGATTAAAGTATGGTTCCAATGGCTAGAACCTCTAATTGGTGAAATAACCCTCTTTAAGGTAGGACTTGTAGCACTTGGTTCCTTCATTTTTGGTCCACTCATTGCCGCATTAGCCGCAGCGGGAGCAGCGTTTGTCACGCTTGGCTATGCAATCATGACCACACCTATCGGCTGGATACTTGGTGGTATTGCAGCAGTTATTGCACTGTGTAAATACTGGGATGAAATAGATTTCCGGTTGGTTGCATCATTAGCTGTAATTGGTGCAGCGTTTGTTAAGCTTGGTATCATCATGATGTCCTCTCCTATCACTTGGGTAATTGGTGGCATTGTTGCGCTTATTGCTGTTCTATATGTGCTTTACAAATATTGGGACAAAATAAAAAGCTTGTTGGTAGCATCATTAGCTGTAATTGGTACAGCATTCGCCGCGCTTCGCATCGTCATGATGTCTACTCCCATAGGCTGGATAATAGGCGGCATTACAGTGCTTATTGCTACTGGATATCTACTCTACAAAAACTGGAATACCGTAATAAGCTTCTTAGGAAAGCTATGGAATTCTTTTTACAGCTTATGTAGTAACATTTTCAATAACCTCTTTACGCTCTTTAAAAACTTTTCACCACTCTATTGGATAGCAAAAGGAATCAATGAACTCATTAAATGGTTGCTTGGCGTTGATTTAATGGAAGCAGGATCCAATCTGATTAACGGGCTTTGGGACGGCATCAAAAGCCAATGGAATGCTCTATCTGATTGGTTCAGCAACCAGATTAATCAATTAACCAGCTGGATGCCTAATTGGATGAAAGAAAAGCTAGGCTTTAATGTTTCAATCAACAAAACTTCAACCCAGACCATTAAAACCTTTACCGATGAAACCAATGCACGTGCAAAAAAAATGCTGGATACAGCAGTGGTTACAAATACCCCACCTGAAAAACGCAAGAGTGGTTTTAATACAAGTGTCGTTGAAACAGGACAAATGCAGGCTACAAATGCAAAAGTGGGTGCCTTTAAAGCTCCAAAGCCAATTACGGTTCATAAGCCCGTTGAAGTAGACGCCCGTGTGATGATTTCAAATTTAAATATTTCTGTCCCCAATGGTCTCAAGGACGAAATCAGAGACGCTGTCAATCAAGCCCTTGAACGCTATGCCAAACAGCAACGCTTGGCTATAGCCTCTAGCCTTTCGGATTAAACATCATGATGTTAGCTTTGGGTGGTTTTATTTTTTCGATTGAAACAGCAGCTTACCAAACACTTGATATGTCTTATGGGGTTCCATGGGTAGAGCAAGGACGATTGGGGCGCAAAGCAGCTCTTCAATTGCCTGCCGTTGCAAATGCGGAATTTTCTTTAACTGGTGTGATTTATCCAGATTTCAAAGGTGGTCATAGACAGCTCGAATATTTACGGCAAATGGCACATAAAGGACCTCACATTCTTGTGACTGGTCAAGGCAAAATCTTAGGTAAGTTTGTCATTCTTTCTGTAGAGGAAAAGCAAAGTGTTTTTCATCATAACGGCACCCCAAAAAAACAAGAATTTACAATAAAATTGAGAGAATATGGTGAAGAGCTATGAGTGATCTTTACATGACCAAAGATGGTGATATGGTTGATGCCATTTGCTGGAGATACTATGCAAAGGGTCAACAAGCCCTTGCTGTTGAACGCGTTTATGCAGCAAACTTTGGTCTTGCAGACTATGGACCCATTTTAAAAGCAGGTATCACGATACTCTTACCAACCCTCCCCTATCCGAAAGCCACACCAGTGATCAGAATTTGGGGTAGCAAATCATGAAACCTTTTTGCATGGTTCTGGCAAATGGAGAAGACATCACAAAAACTCTTATGGATTATGTTTTGTCGATTGAAATTACCGATGAAGCAGAAAACAAAAGTGATCGTATCACTATAGAGCTTGATGACCGTGCGCGTGACAGTGATAACGGCTTTCTTGATATTCCTCTTATCGGGACAGTTATTTCCATAACACTTGGCTATGAAGGCGGGAAAAATCGCGATATGGGATCCTATCTGATAAACGAAATTTCTGTAAGCAGCCCACCGCAAAGCTTAAGTGTTACAGGACGCGCCGCATCAATGAACACGTCTTACAGAACCCCCAAAAGCCAATCCTATCACCAACAAACCCTTGGCAGTATTGTTCAAGAGATAGCAGAGCGCAATGGCTATACACCAAAAGTTGATCCTTCTCTTGCAAAAATCGTTGTGCGTCACATTGACCAAACAGCTGAAAGCGATATGGCTTTTGCTACGCGCCTTGCAGAAGACTATGATGCGGTAGCAAAACCCGTTGATGGCAAACTTGTGCTCGCCAAACGGGGTGAAGGCAAAGCCATTACCGGTGAAACACTCCCTATTGTTGTTATTCATGAGAAACATTGTACCTTTTGGGATTTTAAATACAGCGCACGAGATGAAGCAGGTGCAGCCAATGGCTTAGAAACAGATGTGGGGGACGACCAAAAAGCCGCGGCTGATGCACGAGAACCAGAAGAGATTGATGATGATGAAAACTTTATCCATATGGATGACAATGACGCCCCCAATTTGCCTAAAGCAGAGACGGAAGCCAAAACACCTGAAAATCAAGAGCAAGAAGAAGAGAAAAAAGGCGGTGTTATTGCAAACTATCACGATATTCGCACTGGTGAAAAAAAAGAAGTCAAGGTTGGTAAAGAGCCTTTTCATGAACTCAAATACACCTACCACAATCAATCAGAAGCTGTTGCGGCCATTGCTGCTTATCGCAATAAATCATCACGCGGTAAGTCTTCTTTCTCATGTGATATCGGTGGTGATCCCTTTGTACAAGCGGAAGCAAAGCTTGTTCAAGAGCCCCCTTTCCGCCCCTATATTCCAGCAGAATGGCGTATCAAAAGTGTTAAGCACAAACTTGATAAAACGGGTGGTTACACCACAAAAATAGAGTGCGAACTTTTTGATAAAGCGCAAGAAGATGCGGCTGGAAACGTTGCAAACACCACACCAGACAAGGACGATACCCTTGATCCAAACGCTCCACCAAACGCATGCGACGAAGGTGAAGGCGT
>NZ_JBHIRE010000047.1:0-4362 GCF_042196885.1 Bartonella sp. AA86SXKL
CCCGATTAGCTTTTGACCGCTTGGCTTTTTCCGGAACGTTTTCTTGCTCGTGAATGAGAGGTTGGTTTTCTGATGATATCGCGTTTTGCTCTGATTGGCTCTCAACAGCATCAACCTCGATTGGCTCGTGAACCAAATCGGTGATTTCTAAATCTTCAAAATCAATTTCTTTTTTTGATAAAACGATAGTTTTATTTTTTTTTATATATATTATTCTTATTCTGGTTCTTTATAGCTAGATTTTGCTTGTCGTTTGCTTCAGCAAAAAAAACGTTTTGCTTATCTTTTGCTTCAGCAAAATTATTAATATGTTGTTTTATATTATTTTTTGCTTTTGCACCTTTTTTACCAGCCTCACTACGAACTTGCGATATGTGCTCTTTTTTATCAGAAAAATCTTTTAGCTCTTCTTCAACGCGCGTATTCCACAATCCATTATCTGTCTCAATAACTTTATCATTCCTCATTAAATATTCGACGATAGTTGCGAATTTTTTTCGTGAACAATGACAAACGCGTGCAAGCGTTTGAAAATCTGTTTTAAGTGGTTCTTTTTTTTCATACATGTAAACGAGAAGGGTTATATAAACGCCCCGTTGTTCCAACGTCATCCCATCTGTACCACTTATCCAGTCATACAAATGAAATCTTATCCACGGCATACCATTAGACATGCGCATCCCCTTCTTTCATTAAATATAAAATTGCCAAAGCATCTGCTTCGTTGTCGTCACAAGGCGCGTGACCTTTTGCACGCATTGCCTTAATCAATTCTGCTTTTGAGGCATTTCCTTTGCCTGTCATTGCTTTCTTAATCGTACCAACGGGAATGCCTTCATACGGTATCTGATGATGTTCACACCAAGCTGTTAGAGTTGCCAGAAAGCCCCCATAAACATGAGAAGAGTCTGTACCCACATGCCGACGTACCTCTTCAAAATACACCGCATCAATTTCATCAACAGATCTCTTTAGTTCAGAAAGCCATTTCTTAAAGCGCAAGTAACGCATCCCACCGCCTTCAAAACGGCGTGATTGAAAATATTCTGTATCACTTGTGATAAAACCATCTGCATCACGAAGCGCCCAGCCAGTCTTAGTGCCTAGATCAAGACAGAGAATGGTTTGTGCATTAGTGATCATAATCTCCCCTTAAGGCTCTACGTATTTATATGTGTGCTATGACAGAGCGCGTTGTGATTGCTTGTCTTGAAAAAATATTTTTGAAAAAGTACCCTCCCAATGATTCTAAAAAAGTGGGGAGGGGAAAGATGCAAGAATGGATAAAGATATTTCTTACAGGTTTTTTGTCATTTATCGGATCTCTTTCAGTAGCGGTTATTTTAAGAAATAAAGACCGTAAAGAAGCAGCCAAAATCCGCAAAGATGATTTAGAAAAAGCTGCAAAAAAACGAGAAGAAGATAAAGAATGGATAAGCAAGCAATTTGCAGAAAGCCAGGAACAAACGATAGCCCTTAAAGAGCAAGCGATATCGACAAAAGATCTTGCCAAATGGTCAGAAGAACATATTAAAATTTTGTTAGATAACAAAAGAGTAGAGGATTTAGGAACGCCACCTTCCATATATACAACTGGACCCCATTTGCCAACAAAAGGCAAGTGGACGCTTCTTTGTTTAAAGATAAAAAACAATGCACAAACTGTCATCCACGTTTTAAATATAAAGCTAAAAGATGGTCCTCGCTTTATTCTTGGATATGGCATTAGATACAAACCAGAAACAAGATTGTGGCAAATGCAATCACCATATGTTAATCCTGATGCCAGACCAACGTCACACCCAATATCATCCGGATACTGTGAGAAAGCAAAGGATTTTCGAACGGGACAAGAAATCGATGTTAATATTTCTATAGCTCCCTCAGAAGATAAGTACACAGGAATCCTTATTTTTGTAGCAGCGCGTGAAGAAGATATAAAAGCCCAAGTTACTTTAATCATTACTCATACATCCCCATTGAAACCAGAAACAACAATGACTGTAACGACACAAACCGACCTCATAGACTTTAAAAAATTGCATTAACTCACTTAGGCAAACATTTTTATGCTATGATTTATTAATTTGATTTCTTTTTTTGATAACTTCATCCCTTAAGAGATCAAGCCTTAAGAGATCAAGCTTATCTTTGACTAAGATCATAAACAAGATCAGCTCATTTAAGCGATAAAAAGATAACAACTCTTGAGAAAAATAATTATCAAACCAAGTTGTAAAAACTTGCGTAAACGCAGATGAAAACCATTGATTAAAATCATCGTACGGCAATAACGGAAAATAATTTCTATCATCACGCGCAAAGATACTATACAGCATATAGACAAAATAACCTGTCGATGAGGGATCTATTCTTGTTTCAAAAGATGCATCTTGAGGCGAACGGACACCATAATATATGGTTGCCTCTCCAATATTATTAACAAGATCAATCAACTGGACCTTGCTTATAGTGATATGTGGGACATCTATCATCTCTGATCTTTCTTCTTTAAGAGTGTGAAGGGTGCTGTTGTGACAGAGCGCGTTGTGATTGCTTGTCTTGCAAAAATGTTTTTGAAAAAGGAACCTCGCAATGATTCATTGTTAATTAACAATCCTCATTTGTGGCTCAAATGACGCAAGTTAAAAAAGTTCTCCTGCGAAAATAAAATCTCTCAATTTTGGTTCTTCTTTTTTGTTAATTAAGCAAATGATTTTATTATTTAATTTATCAATTAGCTCCATTTGTGAAGCCAACTTTAATCTTTGTTCATACAGGGTCTTATTTTTTTGCTTAATTAAAGAGGATAGGTTTTCAAGTACTACTTGCTGTTGTTCAATTGACTTATCTCGCTCTGCAAGAGTTGCTTCATGCCATCTCATCCAACTATCAAATTTTGACTTATGCCATTCTTCTCGTTTTTTAAGAATTGTTGTGTGAGTTTCGTGTCGTTTCACAAGATCTTCTACGCTACAGTCACGACATGGTACTTTTCTCCATTCTTCCACCAATCTATTTCCATTCTTCATTTTCGTATTACAACCTATTAATCTACAAAACTGGGTGTAGATCTTCTTCAATATTCCGTTTCTCATGATCTTTCTTCTTTAAGCCTGTGAATTATGCTGTGGGTGTTTGTTGTTATCTGTAGAAGCAGCAATAAAAGCAGGCATAGAGCTAGAACCATCTTTCAACTTTTGTAGCTTGAGATAATTTATTACGGAAATCGATCCTCTTTTTTCCCACTTACAAACAGCGGCTTGAGTTACACCAAGCGTTTTAGCCATTTCTGATTGTGTCCAATTAAATTTGACTCGTATTGACTTAGTCAAATTTTTAAAATCTTCTCGTTGATCCATTTACAAGCTCCAATTACAGCTTTGTCTTATTTTATTCATATAATTATAGTTATATAAAGTCAATGAAAATTATCTTTATCAACGATAAAAAAATAAGGTAAGCAGAAGTATGAGTAATAAATCTAATATCATAAGCACACTAAAAAAGATTTTGACTGAGTTTAACTTAACGCAAGAAGATGTGGCCAAGCGGCTAAATGTAACGCAAGCTTCAGTGTCTAAGTGGTTAAAAGATTCTGATCCGCGCGGTTCTAATCGGGATGCTATTTTAGAATTATATAAAGAATTAACAGGAGATAATCACTTAACAACTTTTGTTCCTCTTATGGGCTATATCGGAGCAGGAACGCAGATAGATCCAAGCTTTGAACAAATTCCAGAAGATGGTCTTGAACAAGTAGAAATTCCTTTTGCTTTACCTGATGATATGATTGCTTTTGAAGTTAAAGGAGACTCCATGCTTCCAGCTTATAAAGATGGAGATATGGTTATTGTAAGACGGCGCCAAATCAAAACGATAGAATCCTTCTTTGGCAAAGAAGCCGTTATTCTCACACATGATAATAAAAGATATATAAAGAAGATTAGCAGAGGAATGAATGGTGAGATAGATTTGCTTTCTTGGAATGCACTCCCCATTAAAAATGTTAAAATTGTATGGATTGGGGAAATCTTTGCTATCTTGCCAACGGATTCTTACAGTAAAATGATTCGATCTTATCGCTAATTATCGCTATATTAAAAAGCACTTTTCTCTTCTTATTTTACAATATGTTATAATAATTTTTACAAAAAAATATAATTTTTTATAATTTTTTGCTTGCTAATTTATAATTATAGTTATATAAATATATTATAAATTAACACAAACAATCGCCAAGGGGTGTTAGGGAGGAGAAATTATGGATAAGCCAATTCTTATTAATTCCAATGAAATTTTATTAGTTGTCTATGATGATGATCAAAACATTGGTCGGTCGGGACCACTGGATGAAAGCCA
>NZ_JBHIRE010000048.1:0-4156 GCF_042196885.1 Bartonella sp. AA86SXKL
TTATGTGAAACACCCATCTTCTTCGCAAACGCACGAACCGATAGACCCTTACGATTCTTCTTATTCATAGTTGCTCCTTGCTTTTTCTCTGCCATAAGAAGTAAGAGTTTACGGTGTTACGAATGATTGACAATCGGGTATAATCGGGTATATATTCCGGTATGAAAACAGATACACTCCAAATTACACAAGAATTGTTGGCTCTCATTGCTGAAATTGATGAGTTCAAAGGGGCATGGCGCGCACTTGGTACTCTTGCCCCTGAAAGATTGAACGCCCTTCGCCATATTGCTACTGTTGAAAGTATTGGATCTTCTACACGCATTGAAGGGAGTAAGTTAACAGACCGCGAAATCGAACAGCTTTTGGTAAACTTAGAAATTAAACGTTTCAAGAGTCGTGATGAACAAGAAGTTATCGGTTATGCCAAGGTTATGGAAACAATCTTTCAATCTTGGAGTGATATTTCTATTACTGAAAATCATATTAAACAACTTCATCGTGATCTTTTGTGTAATAGTGAGAAAGATCAACGACATCGAGGTGAATATAAGACTTTACGCAATGATGTAGCAGCATTTAATTCTCAAGGGAAAATGGTTGGCATTGTTTTTGAAACAGCTACACCATTTGATACACCATACCGAATGCAAGAGCTTATTACTTGGTTCAATAAAACCAATGAATTAAAGGATCTTCATCCTTTACTTACGATTGGTATTTTTAATGTAACATTTTTAGCTATTCATCCTTTTCAAGATGGAAATGGACGTTTAAGCCGTATCTTAACCACCCTTCTTTTGTTACAAAAAGGTTATGTTTATGTACCATATTCATCACTTGAAAGCATTATTGAGAATAATAAAGAAAGCTATTACTTAGCTCTGAATCAGACTCAAAAAACAATTTATACTAAAACACCCAATTGGGAGCCTTGGATACTCTTTTTTTTACGTGCTCTACAAAAACAAAAACGCCAATTAGAAATAAAAATAGAGAGTGAAAAAAATGCTCTTTTTTCCTTATCTGAATTGGCTCTTAATATTCTTGATTATGTGCGTAATCACGGACGTGTTACAACCCGCGATATGGTGCGTGAGGTTGGTGCAAGCCCTAATACACTTAAAGTAACTTTTACATCATTAGTTGAAAAAGGTCTTTTGATACGTCATGGTGGTGGACGATCAACTTGGTATAGCGCACCTTAATTTTATTGCCTTCTTAACCACCTCCCCATTTTGAGAACGGGGAGGAGAGTTCTGTTTTTGAACTTAAGCAACCTTTTTAATGGGGCTCTCCAAATCAGGTTCATAAGCTTTCAACAAAGGCTCCATAATCGGAGGAGGTTTTAAAGACCCAAAATTTGTAATCATTGCTAAAATCCTGAGTGCATTTGGCGATTCATCTTGAAGTTTTAAAATCACAGCTTCTTCTATTGCATTCATGGTCTCAATGAGGGCATTAAAAGTCTTATCTTCAACATCATCACGATCAGAAAACTGATACAATGCCATCCACAAATCACATAAGAAGTCTATACTGGTATTCATTGCACACCTCCATGGATTTGTTCTCTCAAACAAGCTAATCCTTTTGGTGTAATTTTTGTTGAAGGGAGCACTTTTTCTGTACCATCAGGTCTTTGAATGGTAATAGCAGGACAATCCATAAATCCTTTCTTGATCTTGTCCTGATAAGGTAACAGTGGCGCTCCTGGAGCACGCCGATACACCCAATCATGTTTACGCAAGTAATCAGTTAAATCCTTTGGTCGTACCTCTAACATCTTTGCTGCTTCTATCAAACCGAACAGCCCATCAGAACGTTTTAAACCTTCCAAAGCCTCTGCTTTTGGAGCTAATTTAGCAATGATATTGTCTTTCCGCTCGTTTTCATCTTTTAAATGCGTTAAGACACCAAGCATTACTGCTGGACTGGAGTAGTCAATCGATTGAACATAGGATTGCTTTATCTCGCCCCTACGCCATGCAACAAATAATTTAATAAGCATATAACGGACTTGAGAAGATTTTTCTGTATTCGATAATGTCGCAATCAATAACGCCTGCTCTTCGTTAAGCCAATATTCTGTTACGTTATTGCCCTTTATTACGTGCGCCACAGTGGCGCACCTCCCAAACCGTTCTATTTCTTGCATATTTCTTGTAATTAATTTTCTAACGTCACGTGTACGAACAAACCCTAATTTTTCTGCTAAATCCACATCGCGAACACGAGGCTCGTTTTCGACTTCTCGTAATTTGATTAATTTGTCTTTATTGATAGGTAAGTATGTGCTATTATTCATTGTAATTGACCTCTTTCAGGTTAGTTAGATGTAAAGCGTTAGAGAGAGTTTTTGCGGACTTATGCTCTAGCGCTTTTTCTTTTTTGAGAATGTTAATTATTTCAGATGAAAGAGAGCGATCATTCTCAGTCGCCCGATTAAACAACCACTCCTTTAATGTATGTGGCATATTTATTTTATATTGGATCGTTTTCATTTTACCTCCATATGCACATATTTAGTACCATAAAGGTACCTTGTGTCAAGTGTATTTTAGGTATATTTTAGGTGCATGACAAAAAAAGATCGTGTGCAATTTAAATTTCTCATTCCAATTGAACTGAAAAATCAATTGGAAGAGCTTGCTGAGGCAAATCATCGTAGCCTTACGGGTGAAATTCTTGCTCGTTTAGAAGATTCTGTCCGCACTACCGTTACATTAAATCACCTACTGGCAATGAATTCAGAAGATCTCAAAAAGCTCCTTGAACAACTACTCGTGAATAAAAAACAATAAGATGCCACACATAGCCCCCTCAGAACGCTTTAAGCCTTCAAGCGCTTCTGCTTTTGGTGCTAATTCTGCAATAACATGATCTTTCTGCTCTATTTGACTTTGTAAGTGATTCAAAACACCAAGTAATGCCTCCGGTTTAGAGTAGTCAACTTGTGGTGTGGCTACCTGTTTTTCTAATTCTTGCCAGCGGTCAATGATTTTGGCTCGTAAAGCAGTGCTGTAACCAGAAACAAGAATTAAACATTCACGTTTGGGTAAATTATAACAAGGGCGTGTTTTTCCTTGTTCATCAATATAACTGCTTAAAAACTTAGCCGGCTCAAATTTGAGCTCGCTAAATATTTGTTTAATGTCTCGCATAACATTTTTATGCTTCTTACTACATACCCCCGCAATTTCACGACTCGACATAGTCTGAGTGGTAGCACTATTAGCAACACTTTCTGTAATTTTTATAAGAGTGTTCATTATGAACTCATAGATGTTAGAGGTTTTCATTGATACCTTTAAAAGGTATCGGGTGCTGAAAACACGGCATCTAGTCCGTCGTTACGCTTTCCCCATAAGGGTATTGTATAGCGTAACTACACCCGATGAGGTCATTATACACTTGTCGCATATAATGAGTCAAAGCCTTTGCAATGCACAGAAGATCGATTATTTCGGCAATCAATCCGCTAGATGTTTTAAGGTGTTTTCAGGCACCTGATTCGAAAATATATATAAACGCAACAATGTCAAGAATAAAAATAATTTTTATCTAAAAATAATCGCGTACTGTACAGTACACACACTGAAATCATTATTTATCAATGAGTTAAGTGTACAATGTACAGTCAATTTGAAAATTCTATCGCTAGCGATAGTTCGCGCTCGCCTGCCCCGCAACGAAGCCAACCCGCTGAGAAGTACCTTTTGCATTGATTTTATTGATTTTTTTATGAAAAAACAAAGCATAAGTGATAATCTGTTTTTAAAGTTGCAATAAGAATATGTAATTCCTAAACTCATAAGGATATGGAATATATAGATAAAGCTTGAGAACATGATCTAGCCTTTCTTATTAGCAGCGTATTCTTGACGAGAAAGTTGTCTCTGTATGTTTTTGGTTAATCTTTCATTGGCATATTATGCAATAGCACTTGCAATCTCTGGTTTGGACATCATTCCAGCAATTGAGGGTCCTTCTTGTTTTGCAATAGGGAATTGATCTCCATCGGCTCTTTGAAAAACATTACCATTCAGCTTTTTTAATTCAACACACTTTGGAAAGCACCCACCTTTGATAAAAGCATGGGGTAAGATTTCTTTCTTTCCAAACAGTGTGTAAGTTACGCCGCGTTTTGTTTCTC
>NZ_JBHIRE010000049.1:0-4037 GCF_042196885.1 Bartonella sp. AA86SXKL
GCATGAACACCTTCATAAGCACCATTTGCGTTTACACCACCCAGAATATTGGTGAGTGTTGCATTTTCGTTGTCACCTTCGTTCACGCGCACGACAACGACAATTGCTCCTACTTGTTTAAAAATAAGATCAAGGGCATTGGGTAAGGTACCTTGACGCTTACCCGTTTTATCGAGTTTTGCAGCTTGTGAAAGAGAGCCTGCTACCAAAACCGGTGTGTTGAGAGGGAATGCTTGTTCATCGGCATCGGGTGCTGTGCCAACAATCCCGATAACTGCCGATTGTACTGCGCGAAGGGGGCGGGTGCCGTCGTCAACTTCAACGACTTCAACACCGTGTAGAAAACCTGTTGCCATACTTTATGCTCCTTTAAATGAGGGGTGAATGAAAATGAATGGGAAAAAATGAGAGAATGATTGCTGTGTTTGTTAAACTGGCATTACGATAAAAAATTATCGAAAATAGATTGACATTATTTCTACAATGTGTATTTTCGAATCAGGTGCTTGAAAAACACCTTAAAGCAACTAGCGGATGGATTGCCGAAACAATCTCTTCTCCGCCAACTAAAAGTTTTGACTCATTGTATGTTACACGCATATAATGGCATTGTCGGGTGTGGTTACGCTATACAATACCCTTTATGGGAAAGGCATAACGACGGGCTAGTTGCCGTGTTTTTCAGCGCCCGGCACTCTCTTTAGAGTGTCAATGAAAAACATCTAACAACTAGGAGTTCACATGAACACTCTTATAGAAATTACAGAACAAGTCATTGATGGCGATGCGATTCAGACAGTAAATGCACGTGATCTACATGCGTTTTTAGGAGTAGGTAAAAAGTTTGCAGACTGGATTACTGAACGCATCAACAAATATGATTTTGTCGAAAACAGAGATTATATAGTTTTTCCCAATTTTGGGAAAAACCTCCAAGGTGGTCGTCCCTCTAAAGATTATGCTCTCACTTTAAGTGTAGCCAAAGAACTTTCTATGGTGGAGAACAATAAGAAAGGTAGAGAAGCTCGTTTATATTTTATAGAATGTGAAAAACGTGCAAAACAAGTAGCAACACCACGAATAGATCTTGCCAATGCATTGGAAAATCCTCTTACGATTAAACAGCTCCTTTTAGAGAGTATCAATCAATTAGAAGACTTAAGAAATGAGGTGAGTACACTCAAGCCTAAAGCAGAAGCTTTAGAAGGCTTAAAACGCTCTGATGGGCTGTTCGGTCTTATTGAAGCAGCGAAAATGCTTGAAGTACGACCAAAAGATTTAACAGATTACTTGCGGAAAAATGATTGGGTCTATCGACGGGCTCCAGGGGCGCCTCTATTACCTTATCAGGATAAGATAAAGAAAGGATTCATGGATTGTCCTGCTATTACCATTCAAAGATCGGATGGTACAGAAAAGGTGCTGCCTTCAACAAAAATCACACCAAAAGGATTGGCATGTTTAAGAGAACAAATCTTTGGGGGTGTGCAATGAATACCAGTATCGACTTTTTATGTGATTTATGGATGGCATTGTTTCAGTTTTCTGATCGTGATGATGTCGAAGATAAAGCTTTTAATGCTCTCATTGAGACCATGGATGCAATAGAAAAAGCTTTGATTTTAAAACTTCAAGATGAATCACCAAACGCACTCAGAGTTCTGGTAATGATTACAAATTTTGGATCTTTAAAACCTCCTTCTATTATGGAGCCTTTGTTGAAAGCTTACGATCCGAGTTTGAAAAATTCTGTTAAGAAAGCTGCTTAACTTTAAAAACATGATTTTATCTCCTCGTCTTTTAGGCGGGGAGGTGGTTAACAGTATAAAATATCTTCACATAATACACATTATACGTATAATACGTATTATACATTAAAGATAGGATGTGCATATGAAAAAATATAGTTTTACAGATGTAAACCGCGGGGCAGGCGATATTTTAGACGAGGCTATGTCTACACCTGTAGCTTTGACAAAGCGAGGGCGTGAAAAAATCATTATGCTTCCTGTTGATTTATATCATGAATTAATAAAAGCGCGTTCTGGTGCACAATCTTTTGTTTATGCAGATGCACCGCAAAATATATTAGACGATTTAGATCGTGGTTTAGATGATATTTTAAATGGCAACGAACATGTTTAAAGCGGGGGATGTTGTTCAATATTATTATTTATCCAGTATTCCATAAAACATTATCCCTTGAGAGTGAGGAAGAGATCAAACAGCGTGAAGTGTTGGAACTTTGCTAACATTTGTTTCACGTTCAGCATGCCAAGCGTCATAATTAGCTTGCATACGTAACCATATAGCAGCTCCATCACCAAACATTTTGCCAAGACAAGCGGAAATAGCAGGAGAAACAGGCTTTTTTGCGTTCAGAATATCGTAGAGATGTTGGCGTGATATACCAAGCATCTGCGCAATTTCTGATTTTGTTTTGCCTGTCTCAGGAATAATTTCTGCTAAAACTTCTCCTGGATGAGTAGGACAACGGTTTTTATCTCTTTGTGCAGGAATGTCATTCATAACTGTATCCTTAGTGATATTGTTCAAGATCAACACGGTAAGCATTACATGAGTCAAATTCAAAGGTAATACACCATGGTCCGTTAACGTGGACAGTGTAACGAGTGGGTGAATATCCAATCAAAGAATGAAAGTTGAATCCTGGAAGATTCATATCTTCTGGTCTTTCAGAAATATCTAAACGATCAAGACGAACCATGATACGTTTTACAAGTTTCTTATCAATCTTGGATGAATTTCCCGTTTTGAATAATTCTGCCAATGTTTTGCTTTTAAACGTTTTAATCATTCTTTTATATAGCGTAAAATACTGTTAATGTCAACAAATAGCTTACATTATAAGTGCTAAAATGGAAAAAACAGTAACATCCCATTAGAAACCCTTATCGTCTAGACTTGTTTTTCTTTTCTCCACCTCATGCGTAAAGAGAAGAATAGGTGCATGGAGGGGATAAATTTGCACGTTAACATCAAGGATTTTACAAACATACCAACGGCTGTCTGATCAAATATTGCTAAAAACTTAGATCCCTTGCCATTCTTAATAAAGTGAATACGAAGTTTAAATTCTATTGTCATTTTGCTCTCCAAATTAATGAAGAGACCATAACAATCATCTCACTCTCTCATAAGACTGACACTGTCAGTCAAAAAGCTCTTTAAAGGGCTTTAAAAGGGCTTAAAATCATACAAGCCAGCTTATACAACAGCTATCAATTTGACTTGCGCTATTTTTGGTTTTGTATTTAATCTTTCCATAACCTTATAAGAACAGCGCCATCAGCTCCAGCGCCGCTTGGAGAGGAATCTCCATGAGAGCCAGCACCACCACCACCAAAACCACGCCCTGCTTTTCCCGAACTATAGGAACCTTTGCCGACTCCTCCAGAGCCACCACGTGATGTATCACCTCCAGCATCGCCTCCATTACCGCTTGTTTTACTCGTAATTCCATTCGTTCCAGCATAACCATTTCCGCCTTTGGCAATTCCTGGATGTTCATCCGTTGCTAAACCAAAGTTTCCACCTGTTCCTCCAGCACCGCCACCGCCTGAATAGTAGGTAGTCGTACCACCACCAAATCCCGTGTGAGATTGATAGGCAGAAGCACCCCCACCACCATGTCCTCCTGTCGCCGTAATAAAATTCTTTCCAACAGCTGTTGTTCCTCCAGAATTTCCTGTCGCACTGCGTGATGCAACAGAAGCGCCTCCTTTACCAATTGTGATATCTTCATGACCATTTAAACTGGCTTTATAGCCATACCAGACTGAACAACCGCCACCGCCGCCACCTCCTCCTAATCTTGGCGTATCCGCTCCGCCACCACTACCACCGCCACCCCAAGCTTGGATCTCAACTTTGGTTTTATCGGTGACCCAGACGGGCCATTGAATTTTCCCATCTTGCGTATACAGCAATTCAGCATCGGCAAGAGCCGGCCAATTCGTGATTTTATCGGTCAAATCTTTTTTAAGACTCTTTATTTGTGACAAAATGGCGGCATC
>NZ_JBHIRE010000050.1:0-4003 GCF_042196885.1 Bartonella sp. AA86SXKL
TTAATCAAAATTGACCAAGATCACATCACTTTGAATAACAAACAACTTAAATTTATCCCTGGCATGACTGTGACAACAGATGTCATTACCTCAAAACGACGTCTCATTTCTTATTTCTTTGAACCTATCACCAAAATTTTAGAACAATCTCTAAAGGAAAGATAATGTCTGTAAATGAAAATTCATCACCTTCACTCATAGATCCTCTTACAGCGTTAGGAGCTATGGTTGTTTTAATGCTTACATCTCCCTTATACCGCCGCTGGCGAATCTGGGATATCGAACGAAATTTAGGACCAGCTTTACAGACTGGGCAATATAAACTCTATAAAAATGAACGTGGAGAATTTTGTGCCTTTGTCACTTGGGCTTTTTTAGATGAAAAAAATCATCAATCTATGCTTGAAAAGGGAGAGCTTTTGTCCGATGCGAATTGGCAAGGCGGAGAATATATGTGGTTTATTGATTGTGTGGCACCCTATGGACATGCTGCTGGTACGGTACGTGACATGCAGCGGCATGTGTTTCCTAATCAGCATTATTGCTACGCTGTTCGGCGTAATGAAGATGGTGGAATACGGAAAATCACCCGCTGGTGTTGCTATAGAGCAAAAAATCCAGCAAAATAGTTTTTCTAAAGCAAGTGCGCATAAATCATTTACCCCTCGTCTTATAGAAAAGAATCTTTTAAAAGAGCTCTTTAAGCGATAGCTATAGTAAAAGAAAACCTTACCATATTTAGAGCTAACCCGCTACAAATGGGTATTTTTCAGCTTACAAAACTTGCTATGAATAGCAACAGATGGTTAAGGGGATTGATCCACTCTCAAGCTGAAATTTGATTAACTAATTTCACTAGAATTGGCTGGGATACCTGAATTCGAATCTAAATTTAATTGCAATAAACTATTGATTTTATTTATATTTTTTAAGGTTATGGACCATATAATTAGGTTCGGGAATAGGATTTTTACACTTTCCTTTACAAAATGCATTCTTTTTGCCAGCTTTCTCTAATAATTTTTTTAATAGTTCTAAATCTTCTTGTGAAATAATGTTTACTCAGTCTAGAAAACATACCAACAGTTTCACATCTGAAAGTATCAGAAGGCTTTATAATAAAACTTTTGCGACAAGAATAGGCTTCTTTTTTTAAGAGAGAAGCCATAGCTTTATCTAAAGCATAGAGTTCAATTATCTTTTCCTCCAGCCCTACAGGAACAGATCTTTTGCCAATTTCTACAGATGATAAAAATGCTACAGATATATCTAATTTTTTAGCCATATCTAAAAGGCGTTCTGAATGATCAATGCGAAGTTTCCGTAAAATTTTACCAAAAGATGTAAGCATCAAAAAAAGTCCTATTAGAGAAGAAATATTTCTTCTGATCCTAACAAATCTTTTTATGATTTTCTTCAATTATTGCGAATCAAGAGTTCTTTTCGGGGTGGTTTTTTAGCCGTACCTGCTGTCCAAAGGGGCTCTAATTCTAAAAAGTCAAAATCCTTAAAAATCTCTCGAACCGCATCACAATCATTCAGACTCAAGACAAACTTTCCTTGGATGCTTTTGAGAACTTTTGCCATACTCACAAAATCATCTTCAACAAAATTCCCAGAACTGTAATACTTCTTCTTTACAAGATAAGGCGGGTCTAGGTAAAATAAACTGTCGGGTGCATCAAAAAGTTCGACAACCCGTTCCCACGATAAATTTAAGATCGTCGTATCAAGAAGATTCTGTCTAACACGTCTCATCCTTGATAACAGCTTTTCGGGATTAAACTCTGCCGTTCTTTTTCTTCCAGAACTAAAAAAGACATAATCTTTTTTCCCATACATCACACAACGTTGGAGAAACAAAAAGCGAGCAGCTCTTTCAACTTTGGAAAGGCTCTCTGGTTCAATAGCCGCAAGTTCAAAAAAACAATTGTCTTGAACAAACAAACCACTCTAGTCGTTTGGCTAAATCTTCAAAGTCATTTTGAACACATTGAAACAGATTCGTGATTTCTCCATTCAAATCATTAATCACGGAATATTTCACTGATCTTTTGTTTAGAAAAACAACGCCTTAAAGTCAAAAATTTACCTGCCATGGATTGGAGAGACATTCCCGCTTTTTATAAAACACTTTGCGAAGCATCAACCCTAACACAACTGGCTTTGCGTTTGCTTATCCTTACAGGGGTTCGCTCTAACCCTTTACGTCATATTCATAAAGATCAAGTTGAAGGTGATATCTGGACATATCCCTGCTGAAAATATGAAAGGCAAGCGTGATACAACAAAAGAGTTTCGTGTGCCCTTATCAACAGAAGCATTAGAAATTCTCAAACAAGCGCGCTCGCTTTCTCGCAACGATTTCTTTTTCTCTGTAAGAAGTCGGGGGCCTCTTAATGATACGTGTATGTCAAAGTATATGAGAAACAATAACCTTGAAGCCTGCCCCCATGGATTTCGCTCTAGTTTACGCAATTGGCTTGCTGAAACAACCGATGCCCCCTATGAGGTCGCTGAAACTATTTTAGCTCATACGGTCGGGGGCAAGTAGAGCGTGCCTATCGTCGGACTGACTATTTAGAACAGCGCCGTGTCTATATGGATAAATGGGCGGCTTATGTCACGGGTCAATAGATATGGGGTGCATAGTGGATAACTTTCTCTCTCTTCTCTCTCATTCTTTCTCAATAAGACTCATAACGTATCACATGAGAATTTATATGATAATATATTGTTTTCTATGAATAAAACATCTTTCTAAATAAACCAAAATGTGCTTAATAAATAGGCATGATTTGTTATCATTTTTATAGTGAAAGGATTTTAAAATGACCGAAAATGATATTCTTTTAACTGACCGTGAAAGTGCAAAATTGCTTCATATGAGTGTCTCAACATTCCGCCGTCATGTCACCAATGGCTCTCTCCCAAAACCTTTAAAATTTGGTTTTTTATCCCGTTGGTTACAATCGGATCTTTTGAATGTCATCGAGCAAGCAAAACAGCAACGTCAAAGTGACGCGGCATAAAAAAAAACCTTGTCACGTAAGGACGGACAAGGCTTTCTCAAACTCATCACCCTAGAGATAGCACAATCCGTCCTATGACGCAACGTTATAGGATTTACAATGATGTGTTCTTTTAAGAATGCGCAAGGTATCACACGTGCCTTGCGCGGGGTTTGGCATGGGCGTTATGGAACAGCCCGTTGCCTTGCTCATGATGATAGGCTGCCTAGCTTATCCCTTGCTAATGGACATGATGGGCGTCTTTTACTCTATTGTTATGCTGGCTGCTCTTTTAAAGAGATCATACAAGCGCTTATTAGAATTGGGTTGCTTGGAAAACAAGCTTATGCTCATACGCTTTCTTTCTCAAAACAGTTTTGTGCTGATCTCAAACAAGCAAAAAGGAAAGCAGAGAAAGCAAAAGTAATTTGGCAACAAAGCCAACCAATCAAAAATACTTTAGCAGAAACCTATTTATGCATGCGGGGGATCATGTGTGATTTGCCTGCTGATTTACGCTTTTACGACAAATGTCTACACTCCTCTGGGGGTACATTGCCCGCGTTGATTGCTCTTGTTAAGGGGGCTGGTTCCTTTGCCATTCATAGAACCTTTTTACAAAACAATGGCTGCAAAACAGATCAAAAACCAGCTAAAGCCATGTTGGGTTCTATCACGGGTGGTGGGGTGCAATTAAGTCAAGCCAATCCAAAACATCTGGTCATTTGTGAGGGCATTGAAACCGGTCTGGCTCTACTGTCTGGGTTGTTAACAGAGCCCGTTGATTTATGGGCGTCCCTTTCAACCCATGGCATGATGCATGTGAATTTACCCAAAACCAAAGCCCGTCTGACAATTGCAATGGATGGCGATGATGCGGGGCGTAAAGCAGGTTTTACCCTCGCTGCACGTGCCTATAGACAAGGCTTTGAGGTTTTTATCATGCAAGCCCCCTACGGTCTAGATTTCAATGATGTTTTGATACTGAAAGG
>NZ_JBHIRE010000051.1:0-3943 GCF_042196885.1 Bartonella sp. AA86SXKL
GCATGAACACCTTCATAAGCACCATTTGCGTTTACACCACCCAGAATATTGGTGAGTGTTGCATTTTCGTTGTCACCCTCGTGCACGCGTACGACAACAACAATGGCACCCACTTGCTTGAAAATGAGATCAAGGGCATTGGGTAAGGTGCCTTGACGCTTACCCGTTTTATCCAGTTTAGCGGCTTGTGAAAGAGAACCCGTTACCAAAACGGGTGTGTTAAGAGGGAATGCTTGTTCATCGGCATCGGGTGCTGTACCAACAATCCCGATAACTGCCGATTGTACTGCGCGAAGGGGACGGGTGCCGTCGTCAACCTCGACAACTTCAACACCGTGTAGAAAACCTGTTGCCATACTTTATGCTCCTTTAAATGGTTGGCTAATGAAATGAATGGGAAAAATGAGAGGTAAAGAGCCGCTCTTGAGAAAGGTTTGTTTTCAACAAGCACTTTCTTTTTATAAATATCTTGACTTGGTCCCAAAATGGTACTAAGATTGATAAAAATCAGGATAAACTTATGAAAATTGTTAAAATCTCCACACTTCAAACTTTTTGGACTCGATATCCTGATGCTGAACAACCATTAAAAGCATGGGTAGATGAAGCTAAAAACGCACAATGGCGTTCTCCTCATGACATTAAAGAGAAATATAAAAATGCAAGCATATTAAAGAATAATCGTGTTGTTTTTAATATTAGAGGCAATGATTATCGTTTAGTTGTTTCAATCTTTTATCCAGCAGGTTGGCTTTACATAAAGTTTATAGGGACGCATAAACAGTATGATGCGATTGATGCCAACACTGTAGAACTAAAGGAATTTAAGAAATGAATATCAAACCAATTCGTACAGAGAGAGATTATCAAGAAGCTTTAGAAATTGTGTCTGCAATGTTTGACAATCAACCTAAAGAGAATACTCCAGAATTTGATCAAATGGAGGTTCTTGTGTTGTTGATTGAAGCGTATGAAGCAGAACACTATCCTGTTTCTCCTCCTCACCCGATTGAAGCTATTAAATTTAGAATGGAACAAATGAACTTAAGTGCTAAAGATCTCGTTCCTGCGATTGGTCATTTAAATCGTGTTTATGAAATCTTGAGTGGTAAAAGAAAATTAACACTGCGCATGATTAAAAACTTGCACCAACAGTTCAATATTCCACTAGAAAGTCTGATAGCTTAGGTTTTATACTAATTTATTTTTTTGAAAGATTTTTAAGGGGTTTCAAAAGGTCTTCAAAGATCATTTAAAGACCCTTTAATATGTATTATTTCTCGTTTTAGAAATCGCAATTTGAGATGATCAGCTCTTGAGCCGGCATTGGATTATTTGAACCACATGTATAAGATGTATTCACTTCTTTTAGTTTAAATTGGCTAAAGGTTTTTCGGATCTCTGGCACATCATTGAGAGACAGAACAAACTTTCCCTTTAATTGTGCAAGCAGTGTGGACATCGTCTGGTAATCCTCTCGCTTAAACAAATCCTTGCCATAGCAATTCTCAACGCCCCAATAAGGTGGATCAAGGTAAAACAAGGTCGTTGGCCGGTCATAACGCCTGATAAAATCAAACCAATCTAAATGTTCAATAGTGACACCTGATAAACGCCGGTAAATAAGCTTTAAGAACCCTTCAAGTTTGAAAGAGTTAAACCGTGCACCACGGTGGGGATCAACTCCAAAGGTACGCTTTGCCACCTGCCCACCAAAACTCAACCGCTGTAGATATAAAAACCGCAAAGCTCGCTCTAAATCCGTAAGCGTCTTTGGATCTTGTAACGTAAAACGTTGAAACGCCTCACGGCTGCTAATCTGGAACTCCAACAGATCCATAAAAGGGTGATAATGGCGTTGCAACACCCGAAAAAAATTCACCACATCGCCTGAGCGATCATTGATGACTTCATATAAGGGAATCAATTTCCGCCTAAAGAATATTCCTCCCATGCCAACAAAAGGTTCGGCATAAGTGCGATGGGGAATGCCTTCAATGATTTTGATAATGGTTTTTGCCAACTTTATTTTGCCACCAACATAAGCGGCAGCTGGTTCTATAGGATCAATAGATTTTAATTTTTCTTTACAAAGTATATCCATCATTTTTTAACACTCTTCCATCTATATTAGCCATCTTCTCACTGTTTCCAAGTGAGAAGAAGTGGCTGCGATGTTGAGTTGAGTTGCATCGGACGGGGTTGTTCGCAAAACTAAGTCCCGTTGGCTGGACAACCAGCCCAGCCTCTATTTTTTGTTCCGTTCTCCTTGTTTTTGAGTTTTTAGGATAATTGCTGTGGGTTATCCGCTAGATTTCTCATAGCGATAGGTTATCAGAGCGGCTTGCTAAGAGCCGTTAATCTCTTTACAAAACTTTTGGAATAGAAGAGGGAGCACGCCGTGATTTCGGGGCTTCTTCTAAAGATAAAGAATGATTTTGCTATAGTGCGATAGAGAGTATTTACTTTTGTTGCCATTTTGCTCTCCAAATCAATGAAGAGAGAATAACAACCATCACCATGCTCGATAAGACTGACACTGTCAGTCAAAAAAAGCCCTTTCAAAGGGCTTTGAAAGAGCTTTAAAGGGGATTTTAAAAACATACAAAGCCAGCTTATACAACAAGCATCATTAACACTATTGTTTGAGTGCCTAAGCTTCTTCACCTTTTTCTTGTGATTTATGGCTAAGCTCTGCCATTGTTTCTTTATCCACCACGGGAGGAGAAAACACTCCGTCTTTATAAGTCCAGCCGATTTGTGCTTCACTTGAGGGGATAGCTTCACCATCAAAGGCGTGAACATAATCTTCTGAGGCTACAATAATATTTGTTACCACACCATTTTCAACAACTGCATATTTCATAAAAAACTCCTAGATAAAAAATCTCAACAAGATTGCTCCGTCACCACCATTGCCGCCATCTCCACCAGATTTTCCTGGAAAATAGCCACCGCCACCGCCGCTGGTAAAACCATTTCCATCACCACCATTGCCGCCTTTCCCACTGTAACCCCCTTTTGCGATACCATCACTGCAACCACCACCAGCCCCCCCATAAATAGAGCTTCCACCATGTCCAATGTTTGTTTTGTAGACAATAAAGGGGCCGTCGTTACTTCTATAGTATGCGTAGCCACCACCACTCCCGCCACCGAAAGTAGAACTGCTACCATTAACATTACTGTTACTAGAGTAGTAGCTGCCACCGCTACCGCCGCGACCACTGCTGTTGGCACTTCCTTCACTGCCACTAGTTCCGTATCCATAATATCCACCACCTCCGCCACCGCCTGCGGTAAGAAGTCCCTGAATTATTGTTTGACCACCTATGCCTCCCCTTTCGTTATTACCGCCTTTCCCACCACGTCCAATTTGAGCATTTTTTGAGTTTCCCAGCTGGTATCCTTTGATTTTAATACGTACGCAACCGCCGCCACCTCCACCACCGCCTTTTATATTACTGCCGCCTCCACCGCCACCCCACGCCCATATTTCAATATCGGTGTAGCTATTAACACTATCAGGAAATGGAATGGTACCACTTTCTGTCATGAGGATTTCAAGGGGATTAAGCGCGGTAACTTCTTTCAGTTTTGCAATCTCATTGCGTATTTTTTGAAGAACAGTGGTAGCCTCATCTTTTGTGTAAAGTGCCTTACCATCAACAGTTGCTGGACCTTTAAGCATGCTTCCACTTGCACTTAGACTTGTCACAACTTTATTATTGTGGGTGAGATTAAACGACGAATTACCCAACAGTTCTAAGCCACCACTCATAGTGACTTTGCTGGTAAATTTATTATAATTCTGCCATTCATTTGGGCTGGCTAAGCGTCCATAGCTTGTGAGATCTTCGTTGATTTTGGCTCTAAAATCATCAAGCCCCACGATATCTTCGGTTTTATGTTGATGCGCGCCTAACAGTGAGACAGCACTCCC
>NZ_JBHIRE010000052.1:0-3939 GCF_042196885.1 Bartonella sp. AA86SXKL
TCGTGTGTTATCCATTTTTTTTGCAGCTTCACACCAATTTCCAAGCGCCCAATCATGGCAACATTGTTGAGTACAGCGGGTGCAACGGAAAAAATATCGCCTGCGATATAAATCTTGCCATCCGTTAAAGTGACGGTCCTTGTCTCTTTGTTGACAAAAGCATCAGCCCGTTCAACGCGGTCTCCTTCTTGTGCCACAAGGCGCCCCAAACGGTCATGCCGCCCCCTTATAATGGTTTGAACCTCATTGAGTTCACCACTTTGAATAAAGGGACGCGTGCCATAAAACACCACGCTTTGTTGTTCCTCTTTGCCGCGAGATCTGTCAATTGCAAAGGGTAAACCACTTTCATGCTTCATATTAAAACCTCAATAAAATCTTGAATTGTTCGCGAACATCGGCACGCAAAGGAATAGTGACAGGCGTTTTGAGTATCTCTACACCACCACGTAGTTCACCAAATCCTAACCAAAGTTTGCCAGGAGGGGTTTGTTGTGCAAGAGAGCCATGAACGAGAAGGGAAACAGAGGCGGCTTGTTTGTCCTCAACATCTTCAAAATCTGTGCGGGCTGCAAGAAACAACAGAGTCCCGGTTGTAGAAGGGTTAAATCTGTTACCACAATGGCTATACACACCATCCAAAGCCTGTTCGACAGGCGCTACAGCATAGCATCTGCGAAACCCAATCACGCTATTTTGGCTGTCTCTTAACACGAGATAAAGCGTGCGGTTGCTAAACCACTCTGCCATGAGTATATCGCGTTCATGTTTTTTGACCGAACACCACGGAAAATTTGCCATATCCCATGGATAATCAATAAGGTCCCAGCTTAACTCTTCATCCCCATCATCTATCCAATTACCAATAAGCCTGCCTTCTTCTCTTGTGAGCGTGTGATTGATTTCTGTTGTGCGTCCAAAGGAAAACAAAGTGCCCCCAGCTGTTAAGTGAACACCGCTTTCATACTCCAATATGCTGTCATCAAGGCGTGACATATTGCATTCAACAGCTTGCACATCATAACCATAGGTCCCACGGCGAAAATCAGAGCGCAAACTTTTGGAAAGATCTGTGATTGCTTCAATGGCTTCAAGGCTTTTGCGTTCAGGCAACTGATCAAAATCAAGTTGAAAGGAATTCCACCATGCTCGCCCCGTCCAGGCGGGTTGAAAGCGTGCCGAAATCCCTAGCCATTCAAGCCCCACCTCTATTGCAGCAAGGGAGCCGCGCAAACGCTGCCATTGAAGCCCTTGATCAATCAAATCATAGAGGTTTGGAACATAAGGCGTAAGCTCTCCAAGCCCGTATTCTTCAATGAGCCACGGTAAGAAACGGGGAGGGCGTGTGATCAGTTTTGCGCGTGAAATCCCCAAAACAGAACCATCAATATCTGGATGAAAATCGCAAGCATCGGCAAGGCGCTTTTCAAATTCTGTTGCGTTTGTGGGAAGGAGGGAACCAACCATTAGCGCGCACGCCCTTTGAAGTTTAAGGTGATTTTTCCAATCGATAAAATTTCTTCATCACAAACCATACTGTCTTGTGTTGGGGTAATGGCAATGACTTTTTGGACACCAGAAATCATTAGTTTTGAAATCCACCACGAGAGGCTTAATTCACGACCAATGGCTTGTTCTTGTCTCCATGCTGCTCTTAAATTTGCCTCCATTGTCGTGAGAATTTTCAAAGATGTTTCCGGTAACAGCCAAACATCTGCTTCTAAGTCCAGCACTTTTTTGACAGCAGCATGCACAATAATCGTATCATTGGTCATGATGATATTTTTTCTGTGAAGAGCTTCTGAGACTGTTTGTATGAGATCTTCAGAGGCTGTTCCTTCTTCATTATTGCCAAAAAGAGCAACATAGATGGTTGGGTTTTTGCCTTTACGATAAATAATCGCATCTTTCACACGACTATCGCTTGAGAGAGCGATAAGCTTGTAATAGGGCTCTGTCCCGCTCCCATTACCTCCACGGGCATGAAGCTGTATGCGTTCACGATATCTCTCGTCACTTTCCTCTTCCATGCGGGCAATACCATGCCAGTTTCCCAAAGCATCAAGAGATTCACCGATTGCAAAATCAAGAATATTATTGCGTGCTGCCTCATTAATACGCTGTCTTAAAAGCAACTCTCGATAGCTAAAAGCCTCAATGACTTTTACAGCCGGATCACTTTCAAGAATGGTATATTCAGGCAAAAGCTCTTTTAAATGGACAAGAGCAGCAGCGCGTATTTCTTCAAAAGAAAGTTCTGTGATGATGTCTGGTTTTGCAAGCACTCCATTCATTTTATCAATAATCCTTCCATGGTAATGGGCTTGCCGGATGGCAAATAAATGCCTTCAAAGGATAAAGAAACGTGTCCATTCTCACCCCTTTTAAAATCAATTTTTTTCAATTTAAAACGCGGTTCCCACTTGTCTAAAGCCTCAGCAACAGCAGCATAAAGAGCAACAGCAAAAGCATTATTAACCGGTGCATCAATGAGTTCCGCAACACGTGAACCATAATCACGCCGCATTACACGCGAACCAATCCGCGTTAACAAAATATCAAGGATTGATTGGCGCAAATGATCAATTCCGGTCAATGGCTTTCCTGTTGTACGGTCCATTCCACTGTTCAATTGGGACCTCCTGTCATAGAACCACCAGGGGAAACACCGTCATGAACATGGGTTTCTCCTACATTGGTGCCGTTATGTCTTAATCCACTTGAATGAATGGAAACATTATTTCCAGAATGAAGAGAGAGACTATCATTCGAATTCAGTGAAATGCCATCACCAGCCTTCAAAGAGATGCCGCCTTTTGCGTTTAAATTTATATCGCTTTCTGAAACAATCTTTATGCCTTCCGGTGCGGTAAGCTCTAGCTTGCCACCATCACCTTTTAGTGACACACCATCAGCGATTGTCAGGATAAACTTTCCGCCGGATTTGATGTGAATTCCATAAGTGTTTTGTTCATCATCATATTCAAGGCTGGTTCCATCAGGGTATATCGTTCGGTGAATGCTGCCCTTATCGGCTGCTTGATTAGCATCTGTATGAATGGAACCCACAATCATCCCTTGTGACAAATCCCCTGATGACGAGATAACAACTACTTGCTCTCCAACATCACGCCCTTCATAGGAGCGTGTTTTACCGGCGCGGGCTTGGGTATCTGGAATCCAGTCACTGATAAGATTGCCACTTTTTACCCGATAGCGTGCGTTTTTATGGTCGATATGGCTAATCTTCCCCACCACAACCATATTTGCCACACGTCTCTTTAGATCTGTGATTTCTTTATCGCGCCGCTCTAACATGTCCACCTTCAATTTTATGGTATTTATCTTTATTTCTCACGCCTGTTTCTGGTTCAAAGCTTAAGAAAGGTTCAACGATTCTTGCTGTTACACTGCCTTCTTCTTCATTCATGTTGGGGATATTTGTCACATAAATGACTTCAAAGGTTAAAATTGCACCGTGGAGTGCTAGAGCACCATTATCACCAAAGGCAAAAGCAATATTTTGCAGGCGGCATGTCTCAACGGTGTTGTTAAGATTGGGATTGGCATAGAAAATCTCTTCAACTTCCCATGCTAATTGGTCAACAAAACGTGCGCCATCTTCACATGTCGCATAACATTCAACATCTAGCGTTAAAACACGCCGCCTTAAGCCAAAATCATGTCCATCTTCAATGGTTTCACTTTGTGTTGAGATATTAATAGCTGGCATTGCTTCAATAAATAAATTGAAGTCACGCATATTGAAAACATTGTCACCAGCTGCCGTCTTTGCTGCTTTGATCAACGCAACAAATGTTTCTCTTATCGTTTCGCGTGGATGTTTCATTGTTTTATCTCTCGCAAGATAAGCTTATACATACCGGATTCAGAGGCTTGGACATCTGTTACCACGAAGTGCTCTTGAGAGGGGGCTTT
>NZ_JBHIRE010000053.1:0-3868 GCF_042196885.1 Bartonella sp. AA86SXKL
TTGGGTGTGATGCACTTTTACAAAACCAGCTCCTAGAAAGCCAAGGCACACCGCTGTTTGTATGATGAAGATATAGGCGGGCATTTGGTTGTTTCGGTGTTCTTTCTGAATGGCTTTCATCATAAAACTTGCCATTAGAGCATTTTGTACGCCGTTTGCACCACCAAGGATGAAAAATGACAGCATCATTAACCATACAATGTGTGTGAGAGAAAAGCAGAAAATTGCTAAGCCAATGGTTGTGGCAGCCAGTGATGCACCAGCGGCATTACCAAAGCGATGAAAAAGGCTGGAGAAACAGAGTGGACCAACCACGAGGCCAAGACTTAACATGCTTGTGATTATCCCATAGGTTTCTGCACTGAAGTACAGCTCAGTGCGGATGCGGACAATCGATAAGACGTTGAGAGCAGAGGTGAGGATGATGGTAATGATGAGGGGAGAAAGAGCATAGACAACATTTTTTTTACGCAAGAGCCCTCTTAAATCTAGTCCCTTTTTGGCTTGCTGTGTTGTGGTTGTTGGCATATGTATGTTTAAACTTTTAAAACAGAAGAGAGTGATAAAGGTTGCACAGAGAACCATGATAGATAGTGCAAAGAGCCCTTTTTGCCCGTTTGAGAGACCATATAGCACACCTCCTAACAGTGGTCCTGCAATGTAGCCAAGATTACGGACTGTTTGGATAATGCGGTTGATATGGTCTAATTGCCGATCATTTTTTGCGAAGTCAGGTACAGCAACAAGGATAGCAGACCAAAAGAGTGAACCAGCACACCCTAGTGCAAAAGAAAGGGCAATATAAACCCAAAATTGGTTGGCGATTGCAGCTGTGGCTATAAAGAGTGCTTCAAACAATAAAACAATGGGTACTGTTCGCGCTGGTTGGAAGCGATGCAAGAGGCGTGGTGCAATTGGTCCGGCACAAATTGCCCCGACAAGCCCTGCAAACAGCAGCATTGAAATAGATGCTGTGCTTTCTGCTAAGTGTAGAGCAAATGTAACTTGTGCTGTTTCATCGGCAAAGCTGCTAAAGCCCAAAACAAGGAAAAGTCCCATTTGGGTAAAAATCATGGATTTTTTCTTTGTCACAATGCTCCCCAACATGCTAAAGCTTTTACAGCTTTTAAAATTTCCTTCTGTGCTGTGTCATGTGGTTTATCATTTAATTTTGCTAGATCTAATTTTTTTCCTGATGAAAGTTGAGAAAGGAAATGTTCTAGATGAGAGCTATACTCAAAACTGGCGCAATGCCCATTTGCTGCGATGAGGAGTTCTTTTGTTTCAGTTAAGGGCACCCATTGCAGGGTTGCAGGTGGGCGAAGAGTGATTTCATTTTCAATTTCGGAGACGTCAACAAGGGGGCGCTTGACACATAAACGTGAACTTGTATCACAAATTAATTGAGAAACCAGCATATGGCGTTTTAAGGTACCATTTGCGATGGCGGAGTTTAGCGCAGAGTGTTGAAAAGCATTATCAGGGTTTAAATTTGCTCTTCCTGATGCGCGGATATCATGTCGCGTTCGATCATCAAGATGGAGTAAATGCGTGACATAATTTTTATGATGTTGTGCATCGTGTGCTGTTTCCCAAAAAGCAATATTGATATTTGCCGCGATATTTTTTCCAGTTTCAGCAACGTGGAAAGCATCATGGGGAAAGTAGGCAACACGGTCTGTACGGTTTTGCAGCGCAATTGCTGTTAATTTATGCGCTTCATATTCAGGATATTTTAGCCCTTGGGGGTCTTCTCGTGTACTGGGCCATGCAAACATTGTTTTGCCATCCTGTAGAGTAAAACCAAAATTATGAGCGTGATCCACATGTATCCCAACATGGGTGGAGGAATATCGACCGATGAAGCAGTCAATATCCACGCGCCCACCAGGACTAAAACCTAAAGAATGAGCTAATTGATCTGAAAACTGTTTTGCCACATCCCATAGAACAGGGGTTGCAGCGTATAATCCATAATACATGACCGCCCATTCTTGTCCTTCGGCATATTGGTCAACGCGGGCAGTATATTCTTCTATAGTTCTATCCGTATCTAAAACAAGAAAGTTTGAAAGAGGACGTGGACTCCGCACTCCATTAACCACTGTTACTACTTCGGATTTAGGATTAAGAGCTAAGAGTTTATGAGGATGTAGAGCGTATTGTCTTAAAGCATTCAAAACATCCCTTTCATTGAAAGGGATGTACGAAATTGACAATTCAGCTGCTTGCTTAGCCCAAATTTTTTGAGAAAAGCCCTCTGAAAATAACTGAAACATGCACTTAAATAAGCTTAATTTTTAAAGATGGATGGATAAGCAGATTTGCATCAACAATACATCATTAAACTTCCAGCGAATCATTCATATTAAGCTCATCAAGCTCACTTTGATAAATTTGAATATCGTTACGCTGTGCATACTTAGTAAGCATTGCAGTTGGCACAACTTCATCAGCAGCCAATTCAATAACATTTTTTACTTTATTAAGTGAAATATTCATATATTTCCCCCCTTATAGTTGATAAAAAAAATCACTGATAACCACTCGTTTCACCTTAGCATGGATTTTATTTTTGTCAAATACAATGTTGATTGCAAAGAGCATTTTAAATAAGAGGGCTGAATTTTAGAGTAATTAAGAAGAATTTACAAAAAAAGCTGCACTATGCGTGCAGCTTTTTATTGGTTTTATACTTTTTGAGCTATAAGTTTTTAAAGCATGAAAGTGTCCTTACGGCTTCTATAACCATAATAGCCAAAAACACTGGAAATAATGGCGCCTACCAGACTTCCTAAAAAGCCCCACCACCCCATATTGGAGGCTGTTTTTGTGGCTTTAGTTGCAGTGTTTTTTGCTGCCTTGATCGTATCCTCAAGATTGTCTGAGAGTGTTTCTGCCTGTTCTTCAAGGGCTTTGATGGCTTTTTCGGTTTTTTCCTCTGCGCTTTGATAGAGTTGAACAGCATGGTTGGCTGCTGTTTGTGCATCCGCACGGGTCATGCCATCCTTCATAAGCGCGTTGATGATATCACTTCGATCAAATTTTGTTGTGAGATCTTCTACACGATCAGACAGGCGCTCACCAAGATTTTTTAAAGTGGTGCGATAGTGAGAAGGATCATTTTTGAAAGCTTTTATCGCAGAACCAATATCATTGAGTGCAGCTTGATAGGTTTGTTTCAAGCGATCAGGGTTGAGAGCAGGAATGTCACTTTTATTGAGAAGGGAGTGCAATTCACTACCAAGTTGGTCAAAATTGATATCATTGTCACTATTTTTTGCAAAAAACTTTTCAAGACTTTCACTGTTTAATTTTGCAAGTATAGGGGAAATATTGTTTTTTAGGCTGTCAACGGTTTGTTGGACCATGGAGCTGTTTTCTAAAGCCGTTTTAGCTCCTATCTTTGCTGTACTAGAAACCACGTGGATGGCTTGGAGGGTCATCAGCAATGTTATGAGAGCCCAAGTGAGAAAGCCATGAAGAATCCCTGATGATTCAGCAAAACGTCCAGCTACAAAGCCTCCCAAGGCTAAGCTAATCAGTGTAACGATAACGGAACCCACGCCAAAGGAGAGGAAAGAGCCTTCAAATGGGGATGAAGAAGTGAAATCCATTTGGCTTAAGCCTAAAGCTGCGACCAGAAAAGAGAGGCAGATTGAGGTGGCAAGAGCCGTCACCAGTCCCGCAAAGATTGCGGACCATGAAATGGGTGTGTGAAAGAATGAATACTTTTCTTCTAGAGTTGTTTCTCCTAAAAAATTCGTATCAAATGGTGTGTTTTCAGGAATGCGAGTTTCCATGTTTTATCTCCTTGAATATGCTGGAGATACAATGCCTTTTTGCTAATTATGTTCCAAAAGGGATA
>NZ_JBHIRE010000054.1:0-3855 GCF_042196885.1 Bartonella sp. AA86SXKL
ATTGTTGCGTTATCATAAACCAATGCACAATCTTGGATTAGTGCATTGGCATAGACTTTGGCATTCCCAAAAACCTTGGCATTACCTGCAACCCAGCAATTGCCATCATGTGATAAATTACCCTCATGCTCAATAAAACCACCAACGTCACCTTTTTTGACATATCCAAAGTCTCTCAATGCACGAATGCGGTGGAGAGTTTTGCCCCCAACTTCGATTGTTTCATCAGTCATTTCGTATTTTTTTTCCATGGTTTTACTCCTTTAAGTTAGATTCTGCCTTTGTCGTTCTTGCAAAAGAACGGCATTGCATTGTGTGGTGAATTTTTTGAAAAGGTGGCGTCTTTTAAAAACGCCTTTAGCTTTTAAAGCACATCACAAGGACGCAAACGGTGTTGTTGTTCGTAAGAACCATACATTGCATCATCATATTCGCGCTGTTTTATATCATCTAAAAAAAAACCGTATGCTGTGCTGTGTAGAATAAAATCGTGAGGAATGTTTCCGTTGAAACACTGCTCTTCACATTCTTTAAGATAGAATTCGGCAATATCTTCAGAGATATCTTCGCAACGATTAGTCGTTGGTTCTACGCGCAAAATTTGGACAGCATTATCGGTTTGGTCGATAAAATTGATAATGTCCTTTTCTTCTAATAAAGGACCAGATTTAGCGAGATTTTGTTCTTCATTTTCGCACATCACTAAGAGAATTTCATCAGAATTTATAAACACTGGTTTATTCACAAATGCCTCCATATCAAAATATTTAAATACATTTTGAAAAAAACGCCTTGACATAGGTTTTTTTTTTCGGGGTATGGTGCAGTGATAATTGTATTTTATGCACAAGTCAATTAAAATTTTGCATAAAACGCAAAAATAAATCTTAAAATATATAATTAAATTATGCGCTATCCACAATTTGGGAGATGTTTATGAGCGATATAGATAAAAAAATAGAATCTGTTTTTTCATTATTCAATGAAAAAGAGCAGTTAATTATTACTTATTTTGTTTTTAATTTTTTTAATAATTCAAGAAAATCAAGCACCGCTTCTTTGTCAACTGGATCAAGTGATGCACATATTTTCATAAAATCTAAGTCTACTTCTTTGTAAAAACTGGGGGGAGGTTCGTTAAAAAATTCAGAAATCTTTACTAGTTCATCTATGGTTATATCTCGCGTTTTACCATTTTGATAGGTATTAAGCATGCGATTCACTGCTGATGGGTGTAGTTCTAAATGTGATGCTAATAATGTTTGTGCGCCGTGTCCTCGTTCGTTAAGACGCTCTTTAATCCATAGCTTAAGTTTGGACTGAATATCTTGTTCCATGGTTCGTATAATCCTTGAAAATATATTTTTATGCAAATGTGCAAAAATGATAAAAAAGCATAATTTCGTTGACTTGTGCATAAAACGCAATTATTTATTGCGCTGTTATGGAGATTACATATGCCTTCGAGATTAATTATAAAATATTTAGGTGGTTTCAAAACTGTAGCAACCATAGTGCAAAGAGATGTGTCATCTGTTTATAGATGGCGTGACATGCCAGCAAAACACCAGCAAAAAATTTTAGATTACGCACGTGATCATGGGATAGATTTGCGTCCAGAAGATTTTTTTTATCCCGAGCGCTTGCAGAGATTAATGCAAGAGCAACACCCCCCATTGTCGAAAATTAGCAAGAGCTGCGGTGTTGATCAGAAGGTCGATAGATTGCAGCATTAAGGAGATCAAAATGAGTTCGAATGAAATTTTATGGATAGCAGTGGTTTCAGTTTTGCTCTTAAGCGGAGTGATGTTTCGTATTGCATTGCATTATCGCGATCAAGTTAAAGCACTTAAAGAGCAGGTTCAAGATATTAAGAAAAAAATGAAAGAGAATGAGTTTAGGTATTTAAAGGAAAGCAAGCAGACAATTGATGAATGTGATGCGGATCTTGAAGAACGTGACAAGGAAATTAAACAACTGAAGCAAGAGATTGAAGAACGTGACGAGGAAATTAAACAACTGAAACAAAAGACTGAAGAGCATGAAAAGGCGTTCAGAAATGTAAGTGAAGTTGTAATGACACTCGAAGCAGATGTTCAATCACGTGATACGGAAATTAAAGAATTGAAGCAAAAGATAGATGCGTATCGAGAAGATTTTACACGGAAAAGTGAAAAGATACAGGCACTAAAAGCAGATGTTCAATCACGCGACGAGGAAGTTGAAAGACTAACACAAAAGCTTAAACAGCGTGATGAAGCAGTAAAAGCGCCGGCTCGTAAAAATAAGAAGAAGGGTAAGTGAGGAGAGAAAGATGAGTTTAGTAGCAATTGTTATTTCCTTAATTGCGAATGTGATTTCGTTTTATGCTGTTCATGACTCTTCTAAAAGAGTGCGAAGGCTTAGAAAAGAGCTAGCAGAAAAAAATGAGTTAATAATGTCACAAAAAGCATTGATGGAAGGACAGCTAGCAGAAAATGAAGAGAAAATACAACATTTACAAGAATTACAAGCAAACGTGCAAGAATGTTTAGAGAAAAGCACTAAAGGGCAAGAATGTGTGATGTCATATGAAAATATTTATGAAAATATTCAAGTCTCTAAAGCTGTTCGTACGCTTGTAAGAGAGTTTATAGAACTAAATCCCATTACAGATGAACAAGAAGATAGATCGCAGGAATTATTGCAACAATTAATGAGGGATGAGCAGACAAAGATTCAAGCAATTAAAGTTGTTAGAGCTTTTGAAGAATGGTTTATACCACGAAATACCATTACATTTGCACAACTAGACTATTGGCCGAGGTCTCAAGAGTTATTGGGGCATTTATTGGGGTTAAAGCCACTGACATGGGAAGATCTTGCTAAAAAAAGTCCTGAGGAACAACAGAGCTATCTCGTACCTGGGAAAACTATAGTGGATTGAAAGCATTTTTTAAACGAATACAGTGAGCGAAAAAATTCACTTTTTCTGGTGGATTTTCAGGATCTATAGCAGTGTGTTCCATAGTAAATATTAGATAAATTAATGGATTTTTCTTGAGAGGCGAAATGGTAAGAATTAGTTCTAATGAGCCAAAAGCTATGAGGCTAAATGGGTCAATATCTCCATGTATTAGAGGCTCTGTTTGGGGTTGTTTAAAACAGAGGTATTTGGAGCTTTGGGGCTGGATTTGGTATATATCTCCGAGGGGAAAAACGGTTGAATCAGTAAATCCACGATAGACTGCGTGAATAAATTTATAATTTCTATCATTCTCTATACTGATGGAATTAATTTTAATTATGTGTTTTGTAGGATTTGCAATGGTTAATAATATATCAATTAATAATTGTGATTTATTATCAGGATCATTATGCATCACTATACGCTGTACAAAAACATTAAGTTTTCTCTGCTCTAGAATTTCTGTCTGTTTTTCTAGAACGTTAGCAAGCTTTTCCATTGATATTGCTTGTTGTTTAGTTGAATTAGCTATGTCCATGGCATTAGCTAATTCTGTTTCAAATTTTTCTCGGTCTTCTCTTCTGAACTTTGCAGCTTCTATTCGATCTTCATTTCTTAAATTCAATGTCTGTTTAATAGAACGAAAAGAAAAAATTGCGGATAATAAAGCACCAACCGAAGAAAGTGCAGAAAATAAAACAGAAAACGCAGAAAATAATACAGGATGCTGTTCTATCCAATTTAAAACCGCTTGCATATTTCTTACACCCTTCTTTCCTTCATTTTCAGAAAAAAACAATCCTATAAAACACATTTTGTATGGAGCGGCGTGGTGATTAACACGATTCTTTGTTTTGATCTAGGTACCAAAACGGGGTGGGCGATACGTGGTGCAAGTGGTGACATGT